>DASTEX010000448.1:0-2865 GCA_035709185.1 Gemmatimonadales bacterium | reverse complement strand
ATCGGTTCGCCCGCGACCGGTGGCTGGTGCGGGGCCGACGCGTATGCTTGGTACGCGGGAGCATGAGTCGATCTCCCCCCGAGCGAATTCCCCGCGTACAGTGCGTTCGCGGAGGCGGCCGCACCGGCCGCCGAGTCAGGGCGAACCGATCTCCCCGAACGCGGCCTTAACCGATGATCTCCGTGTAGACCCGGAAGAAGTTCCCGCCCAGGATCTTGTCGATATCAGCCCCAGAGAAGCCGCGCTGCCCCAGCCGTTTCTGAATGACGTAGAACTTCTCGGGCACGTCCAGCTCTTCGATGAACGGCGGCCAGCGGATATCTACGCCGGGTTTGAACTGGAACTGGCGATGAAATTCCCAGAACTTCTCCTCGGTGGGGTACGAGATCCGCCATCCGCCAATGCTGGAGTCGGTGCCGATCGCCACGTGATCGACCCCGACCAGTTTCGCCACGTGCTCGATGTGCGCGATGTAGTCGTCGAGCGTGGACCGCGGCTTCTTGCTCACGAAGAAGTTGACGGTGGTGATTCCCATCACCCCGCCTTTGGCGGCGAGCTTCCGGATCTGCTCGTCGGTCTTGCACCGGGGGTTGTCGTTGAGCGCCCGGCAGTTGCTGTGGGAGAAGATGACCGGCTTCTGTGAGACCTCGATGGCGTCGAGCGTGGTCTGTACGCCGCAGTGCGAGAGGTCTACCAGGATACCCAGCTGGTTCATCCGAGCCACTACTTCCACCCCGAAGTCGCTCAGCCCCACGTCCCGCCGCTCGGTCGAGCCGGCGCCGAGGGCGTTGAGCTCGTTGTAGGTCAGCTGGATCTGGCGGATCCCCAGGTTGAAGAAGAAATCGACGTTGCGGATGTCACGGTTCAGGTGGGTCGCATTCTGGAAGCCGAGCATCACGCCCAGCTTGCCCTCGCTCTTGGCCTGGAGAATGTCGGCCGTGCTGCGGACATGGATCAGCCGGTCGCGGTGGCGGGCAAAGTGGCCGTGCCAGGTCGCCAGGTCACGCACGGCCGCTTCATAGCTGAAGGTAGGCGTGCCGGCCGGACCGACCGTGGTCTCCATGACCGTGAGTCCCGACTTGGCGATCTCGGCGAAGCCCTCCTCCCCCAGCCGGGTCCCGCTCAGGCCGTCGATCCAGATGCCGGTTGTCTGCTGGTCGTCGATCGAAATCGCCCCCGCGGCCCGAGTTGCGCCGGCCGCGATCGCAGCGGCCGCACCCGCTTTTTGCACGAAGTCACGTCGAGTGATGTCCATGGTTCCCTCCTTACGGTTCCGCCGCTCGCCCTGCCTCGGTGGTCGGTGCGGCGGCCTTCGCCGACGCTTCGTTTCGGGAGTATTCGCTCATGGGAGAGATTGGCTCATGCTCCCCGAAACCAGCGCCGGCTCCGCACTCGGCCACCGGACACGGGCGAACCGACTCCAGCTACTCATGAGTATGCGCCGAGTCCGGGTACCGTCCCTCGCGGACCTCGGCTGCGAACCGCCCAGCTGCCTCGGACACCGCCTTCCCCAGTTCGGCGTACCGCTTGAGGAACTTGGGATTGAAGCCGGCGTTCAAGCCCAGCATGTCGTGCAGCACCAGCACCTGTCCGTCGCAGTCGGGACCGGCGCCGATGCCGATGGTCGGGATCGCCAGGGCCTGAGTGACCCGCCGAGCCAGGGGAGCCGGGATCAGCTCCAGCACCAGTGAGAAGGCGCCCGCCTCCTCGAGGGCTTTGGCGTCGGCCAGAAGCCGTTCCGCGGCGTCCTCCTGTCTGCCCTGGATCCGGGCGCCGCCTAACGCATGGACCGATTGGGGGGTGAACCCGAGGTGTCCCATCACCGGTATCCCCACGTCCACCAGGGCGCGCACGGTATTCGCCAGCTGCCGGCCGCCCTCCAGCTTGACCGCCCCGGCCCCGGTCTGCTGGAGCACCCGTCCGGCGTTCCGGACCGCTTCCTCGATCGAGACCTGATAGGTGAGGAAGGGCAGGTCGACCACCACCAGCGCGCGGGATGCGCCTTTCCGCACCATGCGGCCGTGATAGATCATCTGCTCCAGGGTAGCGGACAGGGTGGTCTCTTCGCCGCCCAGCACGGTCGCGACCGAGTCCCCCACCAGCAGCACGTCCACCTCGGCCTGGTCCAGCAGCGAGGCGAACAGGGCATCGTAGGCGGTCAGCATCACGATGCGCCGGCCTTCCCGTTTCATGGCGGCGAGATCCAGCGTAGTGATCTTCCTGGTAGACATGGACGCCTGGGTCGTGTGGTCTAGGGATACAGCTCTTCGCCGGTCTCCGCGTCACGGACCCGGATGGCACTTACGGGGCACGTGTCGGCGGCTTCGAGGATCAGCTCGGGAGGATCCCCCGCCGGATCGACGACCACCGACTGACGATCGGCATTATGGGCGAAGACGCGGGCCGCGATGGTGAGACAGGTACCATTGCCCACGCAACGGGTGTGGTCGACGGTAACCAGGAGGCGTGTCATTACTTCTCCCTAAGAGTACCTGGTGCCTGGTGCCGGGTACCTGGTGCCGTGCTTGGTACATGGTACCTGGCACTTGGTACCGTACCTGGTACCGGGCACTGGGTACGAGGTACTACCACCCAACCGGTAGCGCCTTCAAAGACCGGAACTGCACGCTGGGCTGGTACTCCAGCGTATCGCTCTCCAGCCGCAGGCCGGGAAGCCGCTCGGCCAGCGCCCGAAAGACCTCTTGACCTTCAATCCGCGCCAGCGAAACGCCCAGGCAGTGGTGCACCCCCTCGCCAAATGCGACGTGGGGGTTGGGCGAACGGGTGATATCGAAGCGGTCGGGGTCGGGGAAGACCTCGGGATCGCGGTTGGCCGCCGAGATTACCCAGCGAATCCGGTCGTGC
>DASTEX010000447.1:0-5878 GCA_035709185.1 Gemmatimonadales bacterium | reverse complement strand
CATGAAAGTGCTGGAGAAAGGGTCGCCCGCCGGCGCGCTCCGCCTCACCACCTTCATCGCGGCCGGACTGTTCATCCTCGCCGCGTGGTTCCTCACGGCCGCCTTTCCGCTCAGTATGGAAGGCAAGCCCACCATGGGGCCCTTCTGGGCGGTCCTGGCCGGAACCCTCGCCGGCATCGCCATCGGCCTGGTGACGGAGTACTACACGGCCGGCAAGCCGATCCGGGATATCGCCCGGGCCTCGCTCACCGGACCGGCCACCAACATTATCGCGGGTCTCTCGGTCGGCATGATGAGCGTGCTGCTGCCGCTGCTGCTGATCTGCGGCGCCATCTACCTGGCGTACTGGGCGGCCGACCTCTACGGCATCGCGATCGCGGCGGTGGGCATGCTGGCCACCGTGGGCGTGACCATGACGGTGGACGCCTACGGCCCCATCGCGGACAACGCCGGCGGCATCGCCGAAATGAGCCACCTGGGCAAAGACGTGCGCCGGATCACCGACGGGCTGGACGCGCTGGGGAACACCACCGCGGCCATCGGCAAGGGATTCGCCATCGGGTCGGCCGCACTGACCGCGCTGGCGCTGTTCTCCGCCTTCGCCACCGCCGTGACGCCGGAAGGTCAGGTCCTCTCGCTGGACCTGGTCAATCCCATGGTGGTGATCGGGCTCTTCATCGGCGGGACCCTTCCCTTTGTGATCGGCGCCCTGACCATGACCGCCGTGGGACGGGCGGCCGCCGGCATGGTGGAGGAAGTGCGGCGCCAGTTCCGCGAGATCCCCGGGCTGATGGAAGGCACGGCCAAGCCGGACAGCGCCCGCTGCGTCGATATCTCCACTCGGGCGGCGCTCCGGGAAATGATCCTCCCCGGCGTCACGGCGGTGCTCGCGCCGGTGGTGGTGGGATCGGTCCTCGGGGTCCAGGCGTTAGGCGGCCTGCTGGGCGGCGCCACCCTGTCGGGCGTGATGCTGGCGCTCTTCATGGCCAACGCCGGCGGCGCCTGGGACAATGCCAAGAAGTTCATCGAGGGCGGCGAACACGGCGGGAAAGGCTCCGATCCGCACAAGGCCGCGGTGGTGGGCGACACCGTGGGCGATCCGTTCAAGGACACCTCGGGACCGGCCATGAACATTCTCATCAAGCTGATGAGCGTGGTATCGCTGGTGCTGGCCCCCTGGTTTGCTTCATTGGGCCGCTAGCTGTCAGCTATCAGCTATCACTTGTCAGCTCACTGCTGAAGCCATCGATCACGCAGTCGTTATCCTGGGGCCGCCTCCGGCGGCCCTCTTGTTTCCGTTGGCACTCGATCGTCGCTCGCCCGGGTTGCTGGTCGTTCTGGTCTTGCTGACTCGGCGAGAGAGTCCGTTCAGCATCCGCCCGGTTTCTGCGACTGCCTGGCTCAGCGTGGAGTGCTGATCTGATCCCAGGTACCCCAGGTCTCGCGACAGGAGAAGCTGGTACTCGAGCTCCAGCGCCGATGCGTGCGCAATCGCGATGAACCGTACCAGCTCACCGTCAGACCGGCGGCCGCATCCCTCTGCGATATTTGAGGGAATGGAGACTGCCGTGCGCCGCAGCTGAGGGACGAGGCCGAACCGTTCGGCCGGAGGAAACCGCTCGGTGGCGGCATAGATATCGAGAACCAGCCGGTGGGCCGTTTCCCAGACCCGCAGCTTCCTGTAGTTCGCCATGTGCGCTCCCGGTCCCCAGCCAAGATCGCATGCTTGCTTGATCTCGCCTAACCAGAACTCCGCCAGCGATACCAAATCGCCGCCCTATCGATTAGCTTCGCGCCCGCCGCTTCGACCGGCCTCAGGATGAATGAAAAGCGGGCTGACAGCAGAACGCTGATAGCCGACAGCTGATAGCTGATAGCTGATAGCCGCAAGGAACCATGCTCAGACTCGGAATCGTCGGCCTCCCCAACGTCGGCAAGTCAACCCTCTTCAACGCCCTGACCGACGCCGGGGCCCTGGTGGCCAATTATCCGTTCGCCACCATCGAGCCCAACACCGGCGTCGTCACCGTGCCCGACCGGCGGCTCCAGACCATCGCCTCACTGGTCAAGCCGCTCCGGATGGTCCCCGCGGCGGTGGAGTTCGTCGACATCGCGGGGCTGGTGAAGGGCGCGAGCCAGGGCGAAGGGCTCGGCAACCAGTTTCTCGCCAATATCCGGGAAGTGGATGCCATCGTGCACGTGATCCGCTGCTTCCAGGACCACGATATCCAGCACGTGATGGGATCGGTCGATCCGGTGCGCGATCGCGAGGTGATCGACCTGGAACTGGCGATCGCCGATCTCTCGTCGGTCGAGAAGCGGCTCGATCGCGCGGCCAAGCTGGCCCGGTCGGGCGACCCGCAGGGCCGGCTGGAGCAGGCGCTGCTCCAGCGTCTGACCGAGGCGCTGGCGGCCGGCCGGCCCGCCCGCAGCGTGATTCCCACCGACCCCGAGCGCGCGAGCTTTCGCAGCTTCAACCTCCTCACCGCCAAACCGGTGCTGTACGCCGCCAACGTCCGGGAAGACGAGCTGGTCCGCGGGAATCCCTCGGTCGAAGCGCTCCGCCGGGCGGTGCTGGCGGACGGCGAGCCGGCCGAGATTGTGCCGTTCTCCGCCCGGGTCGAGATGGAGCTGGCCGAGCTGCCGCCGGAAGACCGCCAGGCCTTCCTGGAACACCTGGGGGTGACCGAGTCCGGACTCGATCGGCTGGCCCGGGCGGCCTATCATCTGCTCGGCCTTCAGAGCTACTTCACTGCCGGAGAGAAGGAAGTCCGGGCCTGGACCATTCACGGCGGGGATACCGCGCCGGCCGCGGCCGGCGTCATCCACTCCGATTTCGAGCGCGGCTTCATTCGCGCTGAAACCGTGGGCTATGATGACTTCGTCAGGACCGGGGGCTGGAAAGGCGCTCGCGAACTGGGACTGGTCCGTTCAGAAGGGAAGGAATATGTGGTCCAGGATGGCGACGTGGTGCTCTTTCGCTTCAACATATAGATCGTTGGCCCCAGCGGGGCTGGCGGGACTGGCCCTCCTCGCACCGCCTCGACTCGAAGCCCAGTCCGCGATTGCGGGCGTGGTGGTCGACGACTCCACCGGCGCGCCGGTCCCGGACGTCGAAGTCGTGCTTCAGGCCGTGAATCTGCGACAGACGACCGACAGCGCCGGCCGGTTCGTCCTCGGCAGCCTTCCCCCGGGCCTGCACCTGGCGCTGGTCCGCAAGATCGGCTATCGCCCGGTGCAGCTGCGCGCCATCCTGGTCGCGGACGACACCCTCAACGTGACCGTCAAGCTCCAGGCGGCCGCAGTGGAGCTGGCCCCAATCGAGGTGACCGCCAGCGCCATCCCTCCCGGCATGGAAGCCTTCGAGGAACGGCGGCGCCGGGGCGAAGGGCAGTTCATCGATTGGAAGGTCTTGCGGCGGTCGGAACACCGGCAGCTTTCGGACGTGCTGCGCACGGTGCCCGGGGTTGCCTTCCGTTATGGCCGCGGCAACCAGGTGATCCTGCTCAGCAGCCGCGAGCGGTGTCCGATGCAGATCTATCTGGATGGGGTGAAGATCTTCGAACCCCGGTCGGGCGGCGGCCGGGCAACCGAACCGCCCGACCTCAACCAGTTCGGGGTAACCCAGCTGGAGGCAATCGAGGTGTACGCCGGACCGGCCCAGACTCCCAGCCAGCTGGGTGGAACCGGAGGACAGTGCGGCACGGTCGTGCTGTGGAGCCGGCGGCGTTAGGCGTGAGCCGTGAGCCGTGAGCCGTGAGCCGTGAGCCGAGTGTAACCGGCGGTCGCAACCAACCGGCGCGTACGACGACTAACGACTAGTGACTAGTGACTAGTGACTGGTGACTGAAGTTTCTCCCGCCACTCCGGAATCAGTGCGGGGCACTGCGCCAGCAACGCCGCCTCGTCGGGGCACTTCTCCCGATACCAGCGAACCTCGGCTACCCGGTCGATCGGCCAGTGGGGATAGGGCCGGTCCCGGAGCCGGATCTCCTGCCCGGCCTCGAGCCAGCCGGTCTTGAGCACCCGCACATACCACCCGTGGCGATGATTGGCCCGCACCGTGGCCACGAGGTCCCGGACGCCGTGCCGCTGGGCCAGCACATGACAGGGAGTTCGGGGCGAGGTCACCGAGACCACCGCCTCGCCGATTTCGAAGACGTCGCCCAGGCACACCGTCGCCTCGACCACCCCGCTCACCGTCAGATTCTCCCCGAAGCCGCCCGGGCCCAGCTCTTTCCGGCTCCACTCGCTCCGCCAACGGGGGTAGTGGTCGGCGCTGTACATCAGGGCCGCCCGGAAAGGACCGCCGTGATGCTTCGTGTCGGCTACCCGGTCGCCGGTCAGCCCCTGGGTATCGAGCCAGATGGGCCCCTGCACCGGCTCCTTCCAGATGGCGCTGGTAAAGGGACGCTCGAACGGATCTTCGGCGTCGGGGTCCCCCGCGGTCCGGGGCTGACCGATGTTGACCGACTCGAGTGTGATGGCCATCAATCCTCTCGTGACTCGTGACTCACGAGTCGCGACTCGCGACTCGCGACTTATCATGGTGACTTGTCAAAAGCGATACAACGCACCCAGTCGCAGGGCCCGCGGCGCCATGCGACCCCGGGTGGCGCCGAAGGGCGAGCTTCCGCTGAACGCATCCCACAGGCCGTTGACCGAGGTCTCGATCGAGGTGAGAGCGTCGCCACCCAGCAGATTGAACGCGTCCACCGTCACCACCAGCTCCGAGCTGCGGCCGAACAGGCTGCGCTCGAGGTGAAGATCGAGCGCCGCGCGCGAGGGATACTGGAACGCACCCCGGGACCGGATGAAGATCCGATGCCCCGCCTGGCCATTGAGGAAGTAGCCCCGGAAGGGCGTCGGCTGCGTCCCTCCCGCCTCCAGGATCGACATCTCCATCAGGAGGGGGTTGATGGCCAGCGTAGGGGTCACCCGGTCGCCCTCGAAAAACGTCAGGAACGCCCCGCCGCGGAAGCCCCAGGGCAGGAGTCCTCCTGCCTGGATCTTGAGCTCCAGCCGGCTCTGGTTATTGAGCGGGCCTTCGAAGTTGAGCTGCTCGTTGGGACGCACCCACGGACCCGCTCCGCCCGTGGTATAGTCGTCCGGCCCGGTTATCGCGTTGAAGTTTCCTTCCAGCCGGGAGATCGCGGCGCTCGCCCCCGCCCACCAGTTGGGGTAGCGCGCTTCCAGCGTCAGTTGCAGCTGATCGAACTCGCGCCGGGCCTCGGGGACGGTGGTGACCACGTAATCCGGGTCGTACGTCAGCGCCTCCAGCTCTTCCGGCGTCATTCCCGGCGGGACGCAGGGCCGGGTCGGGCTGCAACGCGTCGGGTCACTCTGCGCGATCGCCCACCAGTACATGATGTCCTGGTTGGAGATCCACATCCGGTCGAGCACCAGGTCCTCACCCTCGAACCGGATCGGCGTGAAAAAGCGGGTCAGCAGTCTCACGTCGCGGAATTCGGTCCAGTTGCTGGCGAGGTTGCGGTCCACCAGGGCCACCATGTTCCGGTTCCGCCGCCGCAGATACAGTGCCTGGGCCTTCCAGGAATCCCCCAAGGTCTTTTCCAGTCCGATGAGCGCCTGGTCAACGTAGGGTTGCCGGTAGCCCTCCACTCGGCCGGTCTCGCTCAGCGAGATGGTCTGCACCAGCTCGAACTGCCCCTGGGCGGCGAGCTGGTCTCGCTCGGCCTGGGTGAACCTCGTTCGCGGGTCGGTGAACGGCGCCCCCTGATAATGCCACCGCTGCTCGTCGCTGAAGACGTCCGCGCCATCGGCCCGGTCGAAGAAGGCGGCGAACATCCCCTGGTGGAACCGTCCCCAGTGCGCCTTGGCCACCAAGGTCCCGCGCTGGTCGAGGTCCACCACCAGA
>DASTEX010000446.1:0-2473 GCA_035709185.1 Gemmatimonadales bacterium | reverse complement strand
TGCTGCTGGCGGCGGTGAACGTGGTGATCGTCTGGTACGGCGGCTATCTCAACCTGGCCGGGAGCGCCTCCATCGGCGACATCATGGCCTTCCAGTGGTACACCTTCCTGCTGCTCAACCCGGTGTGGAACATCGTGAACTCGTTCTCCGAGTTGCAGCGGTCACTGGCGGCCATGGAGCGGGTGTTCGACGTACTGGCGATGGAGCCGGACAAGCCGGACCGGCCCAATGCGGTCGACGCACCCCGCGTGGTACGGGAGATCCGGTTCGAGGACGTCGATTTCGAATACCGGGAAGGCCGGCCGGTGGTCCGGGACTTCAGCGTGACGGTCCCCGGGGGCTCGGTGGTGGCGCTGGTAGGGAGGAGCGGCGCCGGCAAGACCACCGTCACCGACCTGGTGGCGCGATTCCACGATCCCACCCGCGGGCGGATCCTGGTGAACGGGACCGATATCCGCGAGTACCGGCTCTACACCTGGCGCGATCTGCTGGCGATCGTGCAGCAGGACGTGTTCCTGTTCGACGGCTCGGTGCGGGACAACATTGCCTATGGCCGTCACAACGCGACCGATGCCGAGGTGGAAGACGCGGCTCGCCGGGCCAACGCCCACGAGTTCATCCTCCGGCTGCCCGAACAGTACGACACATTCATCGGGGAGCGCGGAGTCAAGCTCTCGGGCGGCCAGCAGCAACGGCTCGCGATCGCGCGGGCCATCCTGGCTCGGCCCCAGATTCTGATTCTCGACGAGGCCACCAGCAATCTCGACACCGAGAGCGAGCAGCTGATCCAGGCGTCGATGGGATCCCTGCTCGCCGGGCGGACCACCTTCGTGATCGCGCACCGGCTCTCGACGGTGCGGCGGGCCGATCTGATCCTGCTGATGGACGACGGCCGCATCATGGAGCGGGGCACCCACGAGGAGTTGATGCGGGCCGAGGGAGCCTACCATCAGATGGTACGGCGGCAGATGGAGTTCGGACCGGACAGCGGCGCCATCGCGCTCACTGACGGACTGACAGACTGACGGGCAGGCGGGCAGGCGGGCAACCCAGGCATTCCCGCGGTTCTCACGGTCGGAAAATGTCGGAAAGGTCGGAAAGGTCGGAAAAAGGGTCGGAACCTTTTCGACTCTTCCGACTCTTCCGACCTTTTCCGACCTTTCCGCCCTTTCCGACCCTTCCGACCCGGTTACGCCTACCGCACCCGGATCTCTCCCTGCAGCAACGTCATGGGCCCGAAGCGGGGCGTGCCCAGGCGGCCGGCGTCGACTCCGAAGCTCCCGTCCACCCGGTCCGGAAGCGCGCCCCCGCTGACGGCGGCGCGGGCCAGGCGGGCCAGGCGCGGCAGGTTGTCGAACTTGAGAGTCACGTCCAGCGGAATGATGGTGTCCTGGTTGGCCGTCATCGGCAGGCCCAGCGGGAAATCGACCGCGATGGCTTCCGCGTCCTCGATATGCAGGTCACCCGTCACTTGCGTCAGGGTCACGCCGATGGTGTTGGGATTCTCCACCCGGGCCCAGAGCCGGATCGCGGCCCCGCCGAGGGGACGGTCCAGCGCCGGCCCCAGCAGCCGGAGCTCGGCGCTCCTGCCGGGAGGCTCCGAGATCCGGAGCGGGACGATGCCCAGGGCCGCCAGGCCGGCACAGCCGGAGGCGCCTAACAGAAGCAGCGACAGCACCCGGGACCGGCGACGGAGAAGGCTCATGGAAACGGGAATGTAAGACCGGCCCGGGAGGCCGGGCAAACCGGCTTCAGGCGGGCACCGGCACCGTCTCGAGAGCCGCCGCCAGGTCGCGCACCCCCCGGCGAATCTCCGGCACGTCCACCGCGGCAAACCCGATCTGGAGTCCGGGGCGGGCGACCCGTCCCCAGGTGAACCGGCTGAGCGGCAACACCTCGACGTCCCGCGCGGCGGCGGCCTCGACCACCGCGTCCGGGTTGGTGCCGCCCTTGAGCCAGCCGACGGTCTGGAGCCCGGCCTCGATACCGGAGACCTCGAGCACGCCGTCCAGCTGCCGCCGGCTTTCGTCCAGCAGCACCGACAACCGCTCGGCGTAGACCTCCCGCATCCGCCGCAGATGGCGCCCGAAATGTCCCGCGGTAATGAAGTCCGCCAGGATCGCCTGCTCCAGCAGAGGCGCGTGCCGCGCCGTGATGGAGATGGCCGCGGCCACCCGGTCGACCAGATCGGGGGGCACGATCAGATACCCCAGCCTGAGCGAGGGAAAGAGCACCTTGTTGAAGCTGCCGGCGAACAGGACCTGGCCGTTGCGGTCGAGCCCCTGGAGCGACGGAATCGGGCGGCCGGTGAACCGGTACTCTCCGTCGTAGTCGTCTTCGAAGATCATCGCCCCCGACTGCCGGGCCCACTCCAGGAGCTCCAGCCGCCGCGCCAGGCTCATGGTGAGCCCGAGAGGGTACTGATGGGACGGCGTGAGGTAGACCAGCCGGACGTCGCGCAGGAGCGACGGGC
>DASTEX010000445.1:0-6756 GCA_035709185.1 Gemmatimonadales bacterium | reverse complement strand
ACCCCCCAGGTGCCATCCTGGACCAGCTCGTTGAGCATCGGCTGGTCGGTCGGGAGCAAGACCATGTCGATCCGCCAGGCGGCTAGGCTGTCCCGCCAGCCCGATGCCAATCCCAGGACCGTGCCGTGGGCTCGCATGATCGCAGCGCCGTAGACATCGGTGGCGCCGTCGATGAACACCTTCTGCTCCGGCCAGGCGTACTGGACGTACCCGCCATACCGGAAATCATTGAACATCCGGCCGGTGAGTCCCGCCTGCCTTGCCTGCTGCACCAGGTCGACCGGAAACAAAGAGCGATCAAACCGGTTGGGCAGGATATCCGCGCTCCCCACGGTCCCGCCCCGGACCGCAATCAGGAAGAGCAGCAGCGATACCCCGGCAACCCACGGGACCGTGCTGGCGGAAGCGGATGACGTTCCCAGCCTCCGACGGAAGGCCTCACCCGGCAGCCGGTTCCAGATCCGGTTGAGATAGATCGCAGCCAGCGGCAGTCCGCTTACCGCAAAGACCGCCACGTTGCGGCCGTAGACCAGGGCCGAGCCTGCGGTTGCCGCGATGACCACGATGTGCCAGCTGGCGAGCGGGCCCCGGAGCCAGGCGAATCCGGCGATTAGCGCCAGCAGGCTCAGCAGGAACGGCTTGGCGGTGGCCCAATGAAAATTCGGAGACTGGAACTCGTAGGTGTGATTCACCAGGTAGTCGTCACTCAGATTGGCGAGCGCGTGCCGGTGAAGGTCCGGCCCGTAGGCATTGAGCAGGGTGACCAGTCCGCTCAGCACCGCGGTCAGCACCAGCGAGCCGGCCAGCTTCCAGTGAGTGCCCCGCTCCGGAGCGTCGAGCCAGCCCTCGATGAAGCGCCCCACGGCATAGAAGCCGATCAGCATCAGCCCGAAGATGAAACCGGCATGGAGATTGGCCCACACCAGGAAGAGCAGCAGGAAATGCCAACGCGGCGGCGGCCGGTCGCGATCGAGCCAGTCGAGCAGGACCACCGACAGCACCAGCGTTAGCAGGTGAGGCCGGGCCAGCCAGTGAATCTGGGCCACCAGGGCGCTGCCCAGTCCCGCCAGATATGCCAACAGCGGGTCGACCCCCCGGCGCAGCAGAAACCGGGCGACCAGTGCGTGGGCCGTCGCGATCAGAAGAACCGCGAGGGCCACCACTCCAGCGAGCCCGGCCACCTTCTCGGCCAGGGCGTAGAGCACCTGGCTTCCGTATTCCAGCCCGAGATAGGGTTGGCCCTCGTGCAGCAGGGAGAACCGGTCCACCCGCATCACGTCGCCCTGGGCCAGGATCTCCCGCCCGTGACGAAGATGCCGGGCCGGGTCGCCGTCGGCGTTCAGCAGCTGCCGACCGTAGACGATCGGGACCAGCAAAGAGAGGATGAGGAAAACGGACGCAGGAATCGAGGGAAGCGGCGATCTGCCTTTCATGCGGCCTCAGCCGGCTGGTGCCGCCGGCCGAGCCGGGCGGACAGCTTCCAGTACAGCAGGACCGCAATGATGCTGAAATAGCCATCGATGGCGTAGTGCCACGCCAGATGGATCGTCGCGATCAGGATCAGCCCGGTGTAACCCCAGAGCGCTATACCCAGCCAGCGATTTCGCACGCCGAGCACCAGGGCATAGAGCGCCGGCATGGCGACGTGCACACTCGGCATGGCGGAGATTCCGGTATAGATGTCTGCCGTACCGTTCTCGTGGAAGTTCCACAGTGCGGCCTGCAGTCGCGGCGCAAACAGCGGGGCCTCTCCCGACACCGAACCGAGGTAGGTCAGCAACGGCTGAAACGGATTGGGGCCGTCAACCAGATACCCGTAATAGCAGGGGCCGGCCGAGGAAAACAGGGTGGCGCCGATCCCACCCAGACCCAGCCAGACGAACACGACTCCCATCAGGCCGCGGCTCCGCAGATCGGACCGGCGGGTCCACACCATCCACCCGAGCAGCGCGAAGGTCACCGGCAACCAGGTGTAGTAGACGTAATCGAGCAGGAGAGTTGTCTGGTGGTGCCCCAGCAGCGGATGGAGCAGCCTCCAGGGATCGTTGCCCAGGTGGACCGTCCGATCGAGCCGGGTAAACTCGGCGTCCCAGCTAAACGGAAACAGAACGGGAAATGCCCGTTTCCAGGAGCCGTAGACATTGATGAGGAGGGCAATGCACCCGCCGGCAATCAGTGCCCGGAGCAGGCTCCCCGGGTTGAGAAACCGATCCACGAAGCGCTGGAGCGCGATCTGCCATCCGGCCACTCCCGGCAGGAAGCGGCCCGAGGGGTCCTTCACCCCCAAACGCCCGATGAGAAGTCCGAATGGAAGGGGCAGGAACAGAAACAGCAGCATGTATTGGAAGGACGCGGTAAAAAAGACGTCCCTCATGAGTCCTGGGGGACCTGACAGGGCCTCGATCAGGAAACCGGCCAGGAGGCTGGCTCCGACTGTAATCAGGAGGTACCGGTTGTCGCTCCAGGCTGCATGCAGCCAACGGTGGAGAGCCGTGCGATCCCGGGGCTCGACCACTACGTCAGTCTCAGCGGCCGACAACCCGGGCCTCGTGCGAGACCGGCTCCGCGGACGACGCGCGTGACTCGGTGATCCGCGCGACCACGTACAGCGGACGCTGCTTGACCTCGTCGTACACCCGGCCGAGGTACTCCCCGATGACACCGATGGTGAGCAGCTGCACGCCTCCCAGGAACAGCATGATGACCACGGTCGAGGCCCACCCCGGAACGGTGTAGCCTCCGGTGAGCCGGACGTACAGGGCCCATACCGCCAGCAGGAAACTGGCTGCCGAGATCGTCAGGCCCAGCCAGGTCGCGGCCCTCAACGGCATTTTGGACAGCGAAAAGATGCCATTCAGCGCCAGGCCGAACGACTTGCTGAAGGTGTACTTGACGTCGCCCGCGAACCGTTCGGCGCGATCGAACGGCACCGCCGTCTGGCGGAACCCGACCCAGGCCCGGAGACCCCGGATATAGCGGTTACGCTCCGGCATGCTGTTGAGCAGGTCGACCACCACCTTGTCCATCAGGCAGAAGTCCCCGGTATCGGTCGGCAGGTCCATCTCGGTCATCCGGCGCACGACCCGGTAGAACGACCAGGCGAAGAAACGCTTTGTGAGGGGCTCGCCCTGGCGCTTTCTCCGCTGGGCGTAGACGATCTGCCAGCCTTCGCGCCACTTCGCCAGCAGATCGGGAATCAGCTCCGGCGGGTCCTGGAGGTCGGCGTCGAGCACCACCACCGCGGCTCCCCGGGCGTGCGCCAGTCCGGCGGCCACCGCGGCCTGGTGCCCGAAATTCCGACTGAAATGCACGGCCCGGACGTCGGGATCGGTAGCGACCAGGGCATCCAGCAGCTCGGCGGTCCGGTCCCGGCTCCCGTCGTTCACCAGGACCATCTCCCAGGGAACGCCCAGGCCCTGCAACACCGACCGGAGCCGGCGGTGCATTTCGCCTATTCCTGCCTCTTCGTTGTAAACCGGGACCACCGCCGAAAGCTCGACCGGCCTTGGCATTATCCCCCCAGGTACGCTGCACTGTGGCGATTCGGTCCATGGTAAGCAAGGCTTGCGCCGAGCGACAGCCGGATCCTGAATCTTGCCGCCGGTCCGGGCCCGCCGCCGTCCGGCGTCCGATTCCAGCCGCTGACAGGTGTCCCGATGGCCGGGCGGATCGGTTAGGGTTACTGTCCTAGCGCTCCAGCCACGGGGGGAAGCGGTGCAGCCGGTCATTCAACTGGAACGGGTCACCAAGCGATTCTCCGGCCATACGGCGGTCCGCAGTCTCTCCCTGGAGGTTCCGGCGGGCGTGATCTTCGGCCTGCTCGGGCCTAACGGCGCCGGGAAGAGCACCACCATCCGGATGATCATGGACATCATCGAGCCCGACGAAGGGCGGATCACCCTCTTCGGTGGAACCCTGCGGGGGCGCGAGCTGTCGGCCCGGATCGGCTTCCTGCCGGAGGAGCGCGGCCTCTACAAGAAGATGAAGGTGATCGACCATTTGGTGTTCCTGGCCGAGATCAAGGGGCTTCGCGGGGCGGAGGCGCGGCGGCGCTCGGGGGCCTGGCTGGAACGCCTGGGTTTGAGCCAGTGGAACGATCACAAGGTGGAGGACCTCTCCAAGGGGATGCAGCAGAAGGTGCAGTTTGCGGGCACGCTGCTGCACGACCCCGAGCTGGTCCTGCTGGACGAGCCGTTCAGCGGCCTGGATCCGGTGAACAGCCAGATCATGAAGGACGTGGTGGTCGACTTCGCCCGCCAGGGCCACACCGTGGTCTTCTCTACCCACATCATGGAACAGGCCGAGAAGATGTGCGACCGGGTGGTCATCATCAGCCGGGGCGAGAAGGTGGTCGACGGCACCATGGCCGAGATCAAGCGGGATGGAGGCCACCGGCACGTCGCAATCGGGTTCCATCGCGATGCCGTCCTGGCCGGGATGGTGCTCCGGGACCGGAGCCTGGTTTCGCGGGTAGACGATTACGGCGCGAGTGCCGAGCTGGAGCTGGCCCCCGGGGCCGATCCCGACCGGCTGCTGGCCGAGCTGGTGAAGACCGGCGCCGGGATCTCCCGGTTCGAGGTGGTCGAACCATCGCTCCAGTCCATTTTCATCGCCAAGGTAGGCAGTGAGGCGGCCGTGGCGGTGGCATCGGAGAACGGCGGCCATGAATAAGATCTGGGCAGTCATTCGGCGCGAATTCCTGGAGCGGGTCCGCACTCGCCAGTTCCTGATCGGGACGGTCCTGGGCCCGATTCTCATGGCCGGCCTGTTCGTGCTCCCGGTACTGCTGCAGCGGAATACCCGGGTGAAGCGCATCGTGGTGCTGGACGCGGGCGAGAGCGCCTTCGGGTCGCGGGTAGAGCAGACCCTGGCGTCGGCCACCCGCAACAACAAGCCGGACGGTGTCAAACGCTACCAGGTGCAGCGGGTGGCACTGGGCGACCGGCCGCTGGAGCGGGTGCGCGACTCCCTGGTTGCGCTGGTCGACCGGCGGGAGCTGGGTGCGGCCGGGGTCGACGGGATCGTGCTGGTGGAAGAGCGGGCCCTGGCCCGGGACACGGTCGAATACTACGGTGCCAACGTGGGCAGCCCGGCGGAGATGCGGGCCCTGCAGCTGACGCTGCGCCAGGCGGTGTTGCTGGAGAAGCTGGACCGGCAGCAGATCAATCCCATGATCATGGCCTCGATGGCCCGGCCGTTCGAGCTCACGACCCAGCGGGTGAGCCAGGGCAAGCTGACCGGGCAGACGGGCGAGGCCTCGTTCCTGCTGGCCTACATCATGTCGTTCGTGCTCTACCTCGCGCTGCTGATGTACGGGATGCAGGTGATGACCAGCACGGTGGAGGAGAAGACCAGCCGGATCAACGAAGTGCTGGTCTCGAGCCTGACCCCGTTCCAGCTGCTGTTAGGCAAGGTGATCGGGGTGGGCTCGGTGGGGCTGTTCCAGCTCGGCATCTGGGCCGGTACGGCGTACGGGTTGACCAGCCAGCGGGTGGCGCTGGCCCGGATGCTGGGGGCCTCGCCGGAAGCGATCAGCAGCATGCCAATACCGGCGATCCCGGGCTCGGTGTTCGCCGTGTTCCTGGTGTTCTTCCTGCTGGGCTTCCTGTTCTACGCCGCGGCGTACGCGGCGGTGGGCTCGAGCTGCAACACGGTCCAGGAGACCCAGCAGGCCGCGATGCCGCTGACACTGCTGGTGGTAGTCGGCCTGCTGCTGATGTTCCGGCTGCTGGACGAGCCCAGCGGGACCATGGGACGGGTGCTGAGCCTGGTTCCGCCGTTTGCGCCGTTCGTGACGCCGGTACGGCATTCGCTGAGCCCGCTGTCCTGGAGTGACCTGCTGATGTCGATGGCGGCCATGATCCTGGGGGTGCTGGCGATGGCGTGGATTGCGGGACGGATCTACCGGGTCGGGATCCTGATGTACGGCAAGCGGGCGACGTTCGGAGAGATGTTTCGCTGGATCAGAGCGGCATAACAGAACACTCACGGCATCGTCCTCCGCACGGGAGGATTCTGTATAAAGTCTCCGGCGGTACTTCGAGGCTACTGCGTCAGACCGTGATCGGCGGTCTTGGCGGAGCCTCCGTCGGCTCGGCGAGCCCATGGGAAGTGACGCGTGGAACGCCGATTGCTCTGAGGTGCGGTCGAATCGGGTATGAATGCCTGACGTCGTCAGTTCCTCGGCACATTGTTGCGCGGTTACGACGATTAGCGCAATCTCCTGAGTTCCTGTCTCCACAGCGTCCGTTGTCTCGTGCCCGGTCGGGCGCCGGGGATCCCGCATCCTGCCGGGGGCTCGCAAATGGTTGGTGGTAAACGCGTTATAACGGTCCTTCCCGCCTATAATGCCGAGCGCACGCTGGAGCAGACCGTCCGCGAGGTACCTCCTGGGCTGGTAGACGAGTTCATCCTGGTCGATGACGGCTCTTCCGACGACACCATCCAGGTAGCCCAGCGTCTGGGACTCCCCATGGTGGTCCACGATCGAAACAAGGGATATGGCGGAAACCAGAAGACGTGCTACCGGACCGCGCTCGAGCGGGGGGCGGAGATCGTCGTGATGCTTCATCCCGATTACCAGTACTCGCCCCGGCTCCTGGGCGCGATGGCGTGGCTGGTCGCGTCGGACGAATTCGATCTGGTTCTCGGCTCCCGCATCCTGGGGCGGGGCGCGTTGGCGGGTGGTATGCCGGTCTGGAAATACATCGCCAACCGCGCACTCACGGCGTGGGAGAACATTCTTCTCGGGGTCAA
>DASTEX010000444.1:0-5542 GCA_035709185.1 Gemmatimonadales bacterium | reverse complement strand
CGAGCCAGATCTCGATCGGCTCCAGACCGCCCATGGCCTGGAGCGTGGCGCAGATGCCTAACGGCACCACGATCTGGGAGACCACCGAGATGTAGAACGGGCTCCGGGTGTCGCCGGTGCCCTGGAGCCCGCCGGTGTAGGCCAGCGCCACGGTGATGAACAGGCCCGAGATCCCGAGGACGTTGAGCAGCTGCACCCCGATCCGCACCACGGCCGGGTCGTCCATACCGAAGATCGCCAGGAGCAACCGGGGAATCGTCAGGAACAGCAGGCCGATGAACCCGGCCAGGCCCAGGCCGAAGCGGGCGGCCACCTGCACTGCCTTCACCGTCCGGTCGGGGTGACCCGCGCCGAGATTCTGGCCCGCCACGGCCGAGGTGGCGCCCATCAGCCCTACCGAACTCCAGGTGACCAGGGAGAACAGCTCGGTGTACCCCACCGCGTACGCGGCTTGTGCCTCCGCGCTCTGCTCCAGCGAGCCGATGAACCGGAGCAGCAGCACGCCCCCCAGGTTCATCGCCACGCCCTGGAGCCCGGCCGGGAGCCCGAACCGGAACAGCGCCCGGATGATCGACCAGTCGGGCCGCCAGCCGGTCCAGGGGAAGGCGATCACCCAGTCGCCCGAGAACAGCTTGATGATGGCATACAGGGCCACCGCGGCGCCGGCGATGACCGTCCCCATCGCCGCCCCGGCGGTGCCGAAGGCGGGGATGGGGCCCAGCCCCCGGATCAGGACGATGTTCAGCAGGATGTTCAGGACGGTGAGCGCGATCCCGATGCGAAGCGGGGTGCGCGCATCACCGGCTGAGCGGAGGGCGCCGCCCAGCATGAAGAACATCATCATGCCGAAGCTGAACAGGAACATGATGCGGATGTAGGGCAGCGCCTCGGTCTGGACCGCCGGGGTGGCGTTGACCAGGTCCAGGAGCCAGGGCGATACGACATACCCGACCGGCGCCAGGACGCCGAGCGAGAGCGCGGCGGCAGTGAGAAACGCCTGCTGCACCGTGCGATTGACCTTCTCGCTGTCGCCCGCGCCGGCGAAGCGGGCCACCAGAACGGCCATGCCGGTGAAGAGCGAGCCGATGAAGACCATCACCACCAGGAAGATCTGCCACGACACGCCGATGGCGGCGTTGCCGGTGTAGCCTACGAAGTGGCCCACCATCACGTGATCGATGATGCCTTGCAGGCCCCCGATGATGTTCTGGAGCATGGTGGGCCAGGCGAGCTTCCAGACCGCGGCCGGGATCGGTCCCTCGACGATGGACCGGTCGAACGGCCTTCCCTGGCGGGGCGGCGCGGCCGCGGCCTGGGCGGGGGCGGGAGGGGAAGTCACGGGCTTGGAGTATAAGGAGGGAGGCCCGCCAGGCGACCGGGTCTTGACAGGTTGGCAAATGGATGTAAACGATTACATGATTCCGTTCGTCCCGCTCAGGCGGGTCCCCTGATCCGCGCCAGTGGAGGTACGGTGCCATCCGTTCCTCACGCCCGCGTTGTCACCATCAAGGATGTGGCGCGTTCCGCCGGGGTCTCCGTGGCCACGGTGTCGCGGGTCTTCAACGCCCGGCACCTGGTCCAGGAGGAAACCCTGACTCGGGTGCAGCAGGTGGCGCAACGACTGGGATACGTCCCCCATATCGGCGCGCGGAACCTGGTGACCCGGCGGACTCATACGATCGGGGTGCTGCTCCCCGATCTCTACGGCGAGTTCTTCTCCGAAGTCATCCGGGGAATCGACCAGACGGCGCACCGGCAGGGATATCACCTGCTGGTCTCCAGCGCCCGCGAGGCCGGCCCGCCGTTCGAGGCGGCACTGGGCGCCATGCGGGGGCGGGTGGACGGACTGATCGTGATGTCCCCCTACCTCGACAGCGAGACCTTCCGGCGCACCCTTACCCATGGAAACCCCGTAGTGCTTCTCAGCTGCCCGCCCGGCGTGAGCGGCTGTGACACGGTTTCGATCGCCAACTTCGAGGGATCCCGGGCCGTGACCCGGCACCTGTTGTCGCTGGGGCATCGCCGGATCGCGATGATCCTGGGGGCCGCCGGGAACTTCGATGCGGCCGAGCGCCTTCGGGGCTATCAGGCGGCGATGGAGGAAGCGGGGATGACGGCCGATCCCGGGCTGTTGCTGCCGGGTGATTTCAGCGAAGCCTCGGGTCACGCGGCGGCGGAGCGGATCCTGGCCCGGCCGGACCGGCCCACCGCCGTGTTTGCGGCCAATGACTGCATGGCCATCGGAGCCCTGAGCGCCTTCCGCGAAGCGGGGCTCACGGTGCCGGACGATATCGCCATCGCCGGCTTCGACGACATCCCGATGGCCCGCTATGTCCATCCCGCGCTCACCTCGGTGAGCGTGGAAATCAGCCTCCTGGGAGAGCGGGCGACCGCGCGTCTGCTGGATGCGCTCCGGCGCCCCGTTCCCCGGGAAACCGTGCATGACACGTTGTCCACGACGCTCGTCGTGCGTCGCTCGTGCGGAGCGCAGCGCGCATGACCCCGGCACCGGGCCGGAACCCGCGCTCCGCTCGTCACCCACCCCGGAGGAACGCCGTATGAAGATTCGACTCCTCGTTCGCGGCCTGAGCGGGGCCCTCCTGGCCGGACTGGTGCTGCTGTTCCCCGCGCCCGCCCTGGCCCAAACCACCACCGGCACCATCCGGGGGCACGTCTCCAACCAGGACGGGACGGCCCTGCCTAACGTCGAGGTCATCGTCCGGAACGTCGAGAGCGGGGTGCAGCGCAGCACCGCCAGCAAGGCGGACGGCAGTTATGCCTTCCCGGGACTGAACCCCGGGGTGTATGAGGTGACCGCCCGCCAGATCGGCCGGGAGCCCGACATGCGCCGGATCCGGGTCCAGATCGGCACCACCATCCTGGCCAACTTCGTGCTGGCGGAGCGGGCGGTGCAGATCGCCGAGCTGGAGGTGACCGGGCGGGTCCGGCCGACAGCCGAGACCCAGACCTCGGAGGTGGCCACCAACGTGAGCCAGGAGCAGGTGGAGAACCTGCCCACCTCCGACCGCAACTTCCTCGACCTGGCCGTGCTCGCCCCGGGCGCCTCTCTGATAGGCAACCGGATCAACGACACCCGGAAGACGGTGGCCTTCGGGGCCCAGGGCGCGGAGCAGATCAACCTGTTCATCGATGGCGCCACCTACAAGAACGACATCATCAAGGGCGGGGTAGCCGGGCAGGACGCGAGCCGCGGGAATCCCTTTCCCCGCAACGCAGTGCAGGAATTCCGGGTGATCGCCCAGAACTACAAGGCAGAATACCAGAAAGCCTCGAGCGGCATCATCACGGCCACCACCCGTTCCGGCGGCAACAGCTGGGAGGGGAATGCGTTCTTCAGCTACAGCCACAAGGGTTTTTTTGCGCTCGACACTTTCCAGGTGGCGGACAAGGCCAACAACGCCAACTTTGCCAAACCGGACCTGCAGCGGTATCTGGTCGGATTCAACATCGGCGGCCCGATCATCAAGGACAAGCTGCACTTCTTCGGGTCCTATGAAGGGAACTACCAGAACCGCACCGCCCGGGTGAACATCGTGCCGCCGGCCCTGGGCGATCCGCCAACAGTGCCGCCGGCGCTCGATACCGTGAACTTCTCGCAGTACAACGGCCTGTTCGATTCTCCCTTCCGGCAGTCGCTCTTCTTCGGCAAGCTGAGCTACGCCCCCAACAACAGCTCGTCGATGGAGCTGAGTCTGAACCTGCGGGAGGAGACCGACGTCCGGGACTTCGGGAACAACACCTCGTATCAGTCGGCCAACAAGCTCAACAACAACGTCGTCACCGGCATCTTCAAGTACAACCTGTTCCGCGGCGGCTGGCTGAACCAGGTGACCGCCAGCTATCAGCACTACAACTACAATCCGGTCCCGCAGAATCCCGGCACCGTGAGCCGGCTCTACGGCTTCGGCTGCTGTGCGACGATCGGGAGCCACATCTCGATCCAGGACTTCCGGCAGGGCCGGTTGTCGTTGCGGGATGACCTGACCTTCACCGGGTTCGAGGCGGCCGGATCGCACGTGCTCAAGGGCGGGGTCTACATCGACTTTCTCGACTACAACATCGAGAAGCGGAACTCCGAGGTGCCCCGGTTCGTGTACGAGCCCTGGTTCAATAATTTCGCCATTCCCGAGCACGCCGAATTCCAGTTCGGCGACCCCTTCTTCGAGACCAGCAACACCCAGATCGGGGCCTACCTCCAGGACGACTGGTCTCCTACGCCGCGACTCACGTTCAACCTCGGCATCCGCTGGGATTACGAGAGCGCGATGATCAACTACGACTACGTCACGCCCCAGCCGGTGGTCGACTCGCTCACCAAGTATGCCGACCTGCTGATCGGCTACCCACTCGACCCGGAGCGGTATTTCACCGACGGCACCCAGCGTGACAAGTTCCTGGGCGCCTTCCAGCCCCGGTTGGGCTTTTCCTATCAGCTCGACCGGAACGGCCGGACCACCCTGTTCGGCGGGTGGGGCATCTTCTATGACCGAACCCTGTTCGACCTGGCGATCGAGGAGCAGTTCGCGCTCCAGTATCCCCGGTACTTCGCCCGGTTCAAGCCGGTCGGTGACCCCGACCCGAACCGGATCGAGTGGGATGATTCATACCTCCAGGGCACGCCGCAGCAGATCGTCCAGAATCTGCTGGCAAACGCAGTCGCCAACGCGCCCGAAGTGAAGCTGCTGCCCAACGACCTCCGGCCGCCCAAGTCCCAGCAGTTCACCGCGGGAGTCCGGCAGCTGGTAGGCGATTACGCCATCTCGGCCGCGTATACCGGGGTGCGGAGCAAGAACACGTTCACCTTCTATTGGGCGGACGCGAACTTCACCTGTCCCGAGCGGTCCTTCGGCGTCGCCGGCTGCTTCGTGGACAACACGATTCCCGGGTTCAGTGCCATCCTGCTGGCGGACAACACCGGCAAGACCTGGTACGACGCGCTCCAGCTGCAGGTGGACCGTTCGCTCTCGTATGTGGGTGACATTGGCTGGGGCTTCGGGCTGGCCTATACCTTCGCCAACCGGGAGACGGAAGGCTTCAACGACGACTTCAGCTTCCCCAACCCGGTTGACTACCCCCGGGAAGACCGGAACGATGAAGAGCATCGCGTCGTGGCGAACTTCATCTCCGATTTCCCGACGGTGCTCTGGGGCATGACCTTCAGCGGGCTGTTCACCTGGGGAACCGGGGTCCGCCTGAATACCGGCGACCGCTTCGGTGGTACCACCAATCCGTTGAACGTGGCGGCGTTCGACACCCCCAACTTCACCAACCTGGACCTGCGCCTGAGAGTGCCGCTGCCCCGGTTCGGCCGGACCCAGCTCGGCTTGTCGTTTGACCTGTTCAATGTTTTCAACAACCAGAACCTTGGCTGTTACAACAGTCTGGCCAATCCGAGCGACCCGAACTTCGATCGCGCGAGCTGCGTGATTTCGGACCCTCGTAGGTTCCAGATCGGCGGAGATCTGCGGTTCTGACCCGTCTCCTGGTTGTATGCGCCGCGCTGATCGCTGCTGCCTGCGGT
>DASTEX010000443.1:0-14173 GCA_035709185.1 Gemmatimonadales bacterium | reverse complement strand
GCCGAGCTGGGATGCGTCGGGGTTCAAGGTGTCATTCACCACCGGGCTCTCGATCAGTGAGGAGACCACGTTCCTGGTGGACTTCGACGTAGCGGAGAGCTTTGGCCACAATACCGGTACCGACCAGTGGGTGCTGGCGCCCATACTCAAGGGAAGCGTCGTAGAGCAGCAGGTACAGCCATAGACAAGGGACCTAGGACTTGGGACTTAGGACTAAGTCCCTACCACCCCGCACCCGAAACGCAGGCGCATTCCGGGGCGGCGTGGTGGACCAAGTCCTAAGTCCTAAGTCCTTGGTCCTGGCTTTCCTCCGTTCCCTTCGCTGCCTCCCTCCCCAGTCGCCCTTCCTCGTACCACCGCCGCGTGATTTCCCCGGCGAGTTCCCGGTTCCCCAGCCCGAAGGCCAGTCCTACGGCCAGGGCCACCGCGCCCAGGCTGAGCGTGAAGGCGGCGGTGACGATCTCGGGCGCCACGCCCACCTGCTGCAGTGCCATGAAGATCCCGATGATGATCACCGCCGACTTGGCCACCTTGGCCAGGGTTGGCACCCCCGCCACGTTGCCCGCCGAGGCCAGCACCAGCGCCCGCACGAACTCGCCGACAATCAGGCCCAGGATGACGATGATGATGGCGGCAATGAGGGTCGGGATGTACGTGAGCATCATGCCGAACATCTGGTTGATGCTCTCGAGGCCCAGCGCGGTGGCCGACAGCAGAATCACCACCAGCATCACCAGCCAGAACAACAACTTGCCGATGGCGTGAACCGGATCGAGCCTGCTGCCGGTCCGCTCCATCGCCTCGGTCAGGCCGCCGGCCTGCGCCATTTTGTTGAATTCCAGCCGGGCCAGCAGGTGATCAGTCCATTTCTCGATCTGCCTCGCCAGGAAGTATCCGGTGAGCAGGATCAGGCCCGCGCCCAGCAGGGCCGGGAGGATCGTACTCAGGGACTCGGCCCCGGTCAGGAGCCGCTGCCACAGTTCGTTCATGGTGTGACCTCGATTACGAGCTTCCCGAGCTGCCGTCCCTCGGCCATCCGGGCAAAGGCCTTCGCGCCCTCTGCCAGCGGGAACACGCTGTCGATCACCGGCCGGAGCGCGCCCCGCTCGCCCAGCGCCACAATCTCGCGGAATTCCCGATCGCTGCCCATGGTGGAACCCATCAGGGTCCACTGGAACCAGAACAACCTCCGCAGGTCGAGCGAGACGTGGGGTCCTGTGGTTGCCCCGCAGGTAACCAGCCGGCCCATCGGCCGGAGCGCCTTGAGCGAGGCATCCCAGGTCTTCTCCCCGACACAGTCCACCACGACGTCCGCCCCGCCCCCGGTCAGGCTGCGCACCTCCCGCGCAATGTCCGCGCTGGTGTGGTTGAGGGTGACGTCGGCACCCAGGCGACGGGCGGTCTCGAGCTTGGCATCGGAGGAGCTGGTGGCAATGACCCGGGCCCCCAGCAGCCGGGCGATCTGGACCGACGCCAGCCCCACTCCCCCGCCCGCGCCCCAGATCAGGACCGTTTCTCCGGCCCGGAGGCGGGCCCGGCTGGTCAGCATCCGCCAGGAGGTCATGGTAGCCAGCGGGAAAGCGGCCGCTTCAGGCCAGCTCCAGCCGGCTCCGATCGGGGCCAGGTTCCGCTCGGGCACCACCAGGTACTCGGCGAGGGTACCCTCGAGGTGTTCCCCCAGGATCCGGAACTTCCGGCACAGCGGCTGCTCGCCGGCCCGGCAGCTCTCGCAGGCGCCGCAGGAGACCCCCGGGTTGATGAGCACCCGGTCCCCCGGACGCACCCCGGTGACGCCCTGGCCCACGGCCTCCACCGTCCCGGCGGCGTCGGAGCCCAGCACGTGGGGGAACTGGTACTCCGCCTTGGGGAGTCCGCGCAGGACGTACAGGTCGATGTGGTTGATGGCGGCGGCATGGACCCGGACCAGGACCTGGTCCGGCGCCTGAATGGTCGGCTGAGGTACATCGGCGACGGCCAACTGCTCCAGACCGCCGAATCCCCGCATTACAATCGCCCGCATTGCGGTGGTCGTCTTGCAGAAGTTGAAAGGTGGTGCAAGATATATGGCACCCGAACTCGAGGCGCAGTCGCCTCTCCCCCGCGCGGCGGGGCTCGCCGCGTTACCCGCCGGAGGAAGGACGCATGGGCATGGCCGAGTTCCGAAACATGGAGATGGGTTGGTCCGGTCAGGGGTGGATGGACCCGATGCCGTCGACGCCGCCACCGCCACCGGAGCCGTTGGAGGGCATGCCGTCGGAAACCATGGCCCCGGCTCGCCCGGCGCCCCGGCCTGCGGCCAGACCCGCCGCCCGGAAGAAAGCCGCGCCCAAGAAGGCCAAGGCGAAGGCAAAGAGCGCCAAGAAGGCCAAGGCTCGTCCCGCCCGGAAGGCCGCCAAGAAGAAGGCGGCGAAGAAGGGCCGGGCGGCCAAGTCCCGCGCCTCGAAGGGCCGGGCCGGGTCGAGGATGAAACGGGCCAAGCGGCCCGCCCGCAAGAAGTAGGGCTGCGTCAGCTGGAGGGATGACGTCATGGGGCGTCCGACAGCGGACGCCTCATGGCGTTAGGGTCATCCGCCGGCCAGGGCCCGGCCGATCCACCACAGTCCCACCACCACGCCACCCGCACCCACGGCCATCGAGATTTTCCGGCCTAACGCCAGCGAGCGGCCGGCCGCCTGCCGCATTGCCGCGGCGGCGACCAGCGCAAACAGCGTCATCGCCACCGTGGTGCCCGCGCCAAAGGCCACCAGGTAGCCCGCTCCCACGGTCACCCGGTCCACCAGGGTGACGGGGACCAGAGCCACCACCGCGCTGGTGCCAGCCAGTCCATGCATCATGCCCACCCAGGAGATTCCCCGGCCGTGGGTGTGGTGGTGATGGTGCGGGCCCGGGTGATCGTGCCCGGTTCCCTGTTGCTGGTTGGCCGCCGGCGCGGCATGGGTGTGCAGGTGGGCGTGGTCCCCATGTTCGGCCGGGGGATGGAGATGTAAGTTGCGGGTCGCTCGCAGCGACCATGCGCCGATCAACACCAGCATGAGTCCGACCAGGGCCTCGCCGCCCCGATCCCACTGTTCGGGCCATCGCAGTCCGGTCGCCAGGAGAATGCCCCCGGCTCCCAGAACGGCCAGTGAATGCCCGACGCCCCACCGGAGCCCGAACCGGGCTGCGGTGGCCAGGGCCGGCCGGCGGCTGACGAAGGCGGTCACCGCCAGCATGTGGTCGATCTCGAGCGCATGGAGAAAGCCGAGCACCGCCGCCGTGGCCAGCGTAACGAGTTCGGTCAGAGCGGCATCCTTCGAACGAGGCGAGTAAATATGACGACGCCCCCGCGTGATGCGCGTCCCCGGATCCGGCTGACGTCGCTGTCACACGGCGCGGGTTGAGCCTGCAAGCTCGGCAGCGCCGAATTGGCGCAGGTGCTGCGCCATCTTCCCCCGGTTCCCGGCGGCGACATCCTGGTCGACGCCGTCACACGGGACGACGCCGCGGTGGTCCGGATTGCCCCGGACCGCGCGCTGATCGCCACGGTGGACTTCTTCACGCCCATCGTGGACGATCCCGGCGACTGGGGCGCCATTGCCGCGGCCAATGCGCTGAGCGATGTCTACGCCATGGGGGGAAAACCACTCTTCGCCCTCAACCTGGTGGGCTGGCCCCGGGATACTCTCCCCTTCGAGCTGCTGGGGGAGGTGCTGCAGGGAGCCGCCCGGATCACGCAGCAGGCCGGCTGTCCCATGGTGGGGGGCCACTCGATCGACGATCCGGAGCCCAAGTTCGGGCTGGCCGTGATCGGCGAGGCGCACCCCGACCGGTTGCTCACCAATCGCGGGGCCAGTGCGGGCGACGCGATCCTGCTGACCAAGCCGATCGGCACCGGGATCCTGACCACCGCGCTCAAGCGGGAATGGCTGGTCGAGGCCGACCTGGCTGAAGCCGTGCGCGTCATGACCACGCTCAACGACGCGGCTTGCCGGGTGGCCCTCGAGGCCGGCGCCACCTCCGGCACCGATGTGACCGGCTTCGGCCTGTTAGGTCACCTCCGGAACATCCTGACTGCCAGCGGGGCAGGGGCCGAAATCTGGAGCGATGCCATCCCGGTTCTGCCGCTGGCGAAGGACCTGGCCGCGCGGGGGGCGATTCCGGGAGGAACCCGGCGAAACCTCGAGGCCGCGGACGCAGCCTGGCCGGAGGACATGCCGGAGTGGGAGCGGTTGCTGCTGGTGGACGCGCAGACCTCCGGGGGGCTGTTGTTCACGGTTCCGCCCGACCGGGCCGATGCCGCGGTCGAAGCCCTGCGCCGGGCCGGGACTCCGGCGGCGGCCCGGATCGGCCGGATCACGGCCGGCGGCCTTCGCGTCTCCCGGCGTCCCGGGTAAATGCCTCCGCCGCCCATCGCCGTCGTCCATCTGGACGAGAGCTGCCTGGGCAACGGGCAGGACCGGCCGGCGCTGGGCGGGGCCGCGGGTCTGATCGAGGCTCGCGCGGGAGCGGACCTGGCGCGCCGCGAGGTCTTCATCAGCTCCCCGGACACCACCAACAACCGGATGGCGCTCTCCGGAGCCATCGCGGTGCTCCAGCTGCTGGCCCGGAAACAGCGCCGGATCCGCACCCTCATGGTCTCGGATTCGGAGTACCTGGTTCGGGGGATGCGGGAATGGGTTTCCGGCTGGATTGCCCGGGGCTGGAAGCGGAGCGCGGGAGCGGTGGAGAACCTGGAATTGTGGCAGGCTCTGGTGGCCTCGGCCGCCGAGCACGAAGTACAGTTTACCTGGGTTCGCGGTCATCGGGGCCACCCCAAGAACGAGTACGCTGATTACCTCGCCGTGAAGGCGGCCCGGGAGCAGATTACCTCGGCTGGAGCGGTTGACTCAGGATTTGACACCTGGCTCGAGGGACAGCGGGCAGCCGGACGATATCTCGATTATGATCCAGAGGCCGCTTTCGTCCTCCTGGAGCGACGGCTCGCGGCCGGAGAACGCTTCCCGCTGGATGCGGGTGCGTGAGCGCCGCACCAAATTCACCCCCGAGGAGCCACGTGACCGATCTGGAGCGGTTCTTCGAACGCCTCGTTCGCAATCTGGCCGCCATCGACCTCCAACGGATCAAACAGCCGGTGCCGGTCCTGGACATCAAGACCAGCATCATGCCGTACCGTACCAACCGGCGCGCCCTGGGTCTCGAGAGCAGCGAAGAGTACGAAGAGCTTCTGGTCCGGCTGGTGGCTGAGGAAGGCGGCCTGGTGAGCACCACTCCGCCCGAAGTGGCCGAATGGTGCTCCCGCCAGATGTCCAGCCTCACTCCCGACCTCTCCGGAATCCCGGGACAGGCGGCGGCTTCCATTACCGTCAGCCCTCAGGCCGTAGCGCGAATCCTGGGCGCCAGTGCGGGAGAATCGGTGACCAAGGGCGCCGGCCAGAAGACCCGCGCCCTGTTCGGTCCCGAGAAGTGTCCCCATTGCCAGGCTGGACTGCCCGACAACCGCGCGGTCAATTTCTGCCCTGAGTGCGGCCGGTCTGTCGCCCACATCCCCTGTGACGCCTGCGGCGCCGACCTCGAGCCGGGCTGGCGATTCTGCAGTAACTGCGGCCAGGAAGTTTCCGAGGCCGGAGCCGCTCAGGCCTGATTGCTCATGGTGGTCTTCCTCTCCGGCGTCCGGACCGGGTTCGGGGCGTTCGGCGGATCTCTCAGGAACCTTAGCGCCACCGAGCTGGGCACCGTTGCTTCCCAGGGGGCGATCCAGCGGTCCGGCCTCGCGCCGGGTGACATCGGTCACGTCGTCTTCGGCAACGTAGCCCAGACCTCGAGCGACGCCGCGTACCTCGCGCGGCACATCGGGCTCCGCTCCGGATTGCTGGTGGAAACGCCGGCGGTCACGGTGAACCGGCTCTGTGGCTCGGGTTTCGAAGCGATCGTGCAAGGCGCCCAGCTGATCATGCTGGAGGAGGCCGATGCGGTGCTCGCCGGCGGCGCCGAAGCGATGAGCCTCGCGCCCCACATCGTGCGGGGCGCGCGCTGGGGCTTGCGGCTCGGCACGCCGCCTCCGCTGGAAGACATGCTCTGGACCGCGCTGACCGATGCCCACTGCGGCATGTCCATGGCCCAGACGGCCGAACGGCTGGCCGACCAATACGACCTGAAGCGGGACGAAGTGGATCACGTGGCCTGGCTCAGCCAGCAGCGGGCAAATGCGGCGTGGCAGTCGCACCGCTTCGCCGACGAAGTCGTCCCGATTGCACTCACCGACCCGCGGACCCGGGAGACCACCGAGTGGGCCAGGGACGAGCACATGCGTCCCGACACCACCCCCGAGGGCCTCGCGAAGCTGCCTCCGTACTTCAAGAAGGAAGGCCTGGTCACTGCCGGGAATGCTTCCGGCATCGTTGATGGCGGCGCCGCCGTGGTGCTGGCTTCGGAGAAGTTCGCTTCGCAGAAGGGAGTGCGTCCTATTGGGCGGCTGGTGTCGTGGGGGTTCGCCGGGGTGGATCCGCGCATCATGGGCATCGGCCCGGTGCCGGCCTCGAAGAAGGCGCTGGCCCGCGCCAACCTCACGCTGGAACAGATGGATTTGGTCGAGATCAACGAGGCCTTCGCGGCGCAGTACCTGGCGGTGGAGCGGGAGCTGGGGCTCGACCGGACCCGGACCAACGCGGAAGGCGGAGCCGTGGCCATCGGCCATCCGCTGGCGGCCACCGGAACCAGGATCGCGCTCCACCTGCTGCACGCACTGCGGCGGACTGGTGGGCGCTACGGACTGGGCGCCGCCTGCATCGGCGGCGGCCAGGGGGCCGCGGTGGTGGTGGAAGCCCTTTCAGCCTGAGGCTCGACCATGGATTTCCTGCTGCCCATTCTCGCTGCTCTGGTCGCCTACTCCTTTGGTAGTCTGCGGGTGCTGCGCCAGTACGAGCGGGGAGTCAGTTTCTTCCTCGGACGCTACTGGGGCACCAAGGGTCCCGGCCTGGTCTTCCTGCCGCTGGGCTTTGCCGCGATGAAGCGGGTGTCGCTCCGGATCGTGGCGCTCGACATCCCGCCCCAGGATGTGATCACCCGGGACAACGTGTCGGTGAAGGTGAACGCCGTGCTCTACATGCAGGTGAGCAATCCGGAGCGCGCCGTCATCGAGATCGAAGACTACGCCTACGCCACCAGCCAGCTGGCGCAGACGACCCTGCGATCGGTGCTGGGCGAAGTGGAGCTGGACGAGCTGCTGGCCGACCGGGAGAAGATCAACGCGATCCTCAAGCGGATCATCGACGAGCGGACCGATCCCTGGGGCATTTCCGTCTCCGCGGTCGAAGTCAAGGACGTCGACCTGCCCGAATCGATGAAGCGGGCCATGGCCCGGCAGGCCGAGGCGGAGCGTGAACGGCGGGCGAAAGTGATCGGGGCCCAGGGCGAGCTCCAGGCGTCGCGCACCCTGGCCGACGCGGCCCGTACCCTGGCCACCGAGCCGATGTCGCTCCAGCTGCGCTATCTCCAGACGGTCACCGAGATCGCGGCCGAGAACAACTCGACCACGATCTTCCCGATTCCGATCGACATGATCCGGCCCTTCCTTCCCTCGCTCACTCCTTCCGCCGGCATGAGCGGTGAGCCGGCAGCGGTTGGTCCCGGGGAGGGAAGTTCCGAGGTGCCCCTGGCGCCACCGACTCACGGCTCACGGCTGACGGCTCACGAGGCAGCGCTGCTGCCCCAGGTCAAGATCGACGACAAGAAGTGAACGACGCCCCCGTTCCCGCCCGCATCGACCGTGCGGCGCTGGAGCGAATTCTCCAGCGCGCGGCCGAGCTCCAGGCCCGGGAACACGATGTCGGGGAAGGTCTGACATCGGAGGAAGTGATTGCGCTGGGGAATGAGGTGGGCATCCCCGGTCACATGCTGCGCCAGGCGATGCTGGAGGAACGGAGCCGGCTCACGGCCCGGACCCCCGAAGGCGTGGCCGGACGGGTCTTCGGCGCGGTAGAGGTCGAGGCGGCGCGGGTTGTCCGCGGCACTCCCGAATCGGCCGAGCGGGCGCTGCTCGAGTGGATGGAGCGGAACGAGCTGCTGGTCGTTCAGCGGCAGCAGCCCGGCCGCATCAGCTGGGAGAAGCTCACCGGAGTGCAGGCCGCGATGCGGAGAGGCATCTCGACCTTCGAGGGTGCGCGCGCCCGCTACATGCTGGTGCGGGCCGACGTGGTCCGAGCCACCATCACCCCCCTGGAAGACGGCTACTGTCACATCTCGCTCTCCGCCTCGCTCAGGAAGGCCCGCGGGTCGATCGCGATCGGTGCCGGCTTCGTGGGCGGAGCCGGACTGGTGGCGGGTGGCGTCCTCGCCGTGCTGGGGGCCGCGTTCTTCGTACCGGTGGTGCCGGTGGTCGGCGGAGCGGCGTGGGCCTGGGCCCTCAGCCGGAGCCACCGTCCTGTGGTGGAGCGGACCCAGCTCGGCCTGGAGCGCGCGCTCGACTACGTGGAGGGCCATGCGGTCAAGCCGGGTCACGAGCTTCCGACCCGGGGTCCGGGCATTCTCGATATGATTGCGGGTGAAGTGCGCAGGGCCATTGCATCCGGCTCACAGTCTTCCCGTCAACGTCCTCCCCGAAGGCCATGACTGACTTTTCTCGCGTCGGCGTTCTCGGCGCCGGGCTGATGGGCAGCGGGATCGCCCAGGTAACCGCCGTAGGCGGGTATGACGTGGTGATCCGCGACGTGGACCAGCCGGCGCTCGACCGCGGTCGCAAGATGATCGAGCAATCGCTCGCCAGGTTCGTGGAAAAGGGCCAGCTCGACGCCGGCCGGCGGGACCAGGCGCTGGGTCGCCTGACCTTCACCACCGAGCTCACCGCGGTGGCCCAGTGCGATCTGGTCATCGAGGCGGTCACCGAGGATCTCGAGCTCAAGAACCGGATCTGGGCCGAGCTCGACCGGCTCTGCCCGGCCGGGACCGTGTTTGCCTCCAACACCTCCAGCCTGCCGATCGTGGCCATGGCCGCGGCCACCCGGCGGGCAGACCGCTTCATCGGCCTCCATTTCTTCAACCCGCCCGCCATCATGGCGCTGGTGGAAGTGGTCCGGGCGGTGGGAACGTCGCAGGAAACCGTGGACCGGGCGCTGGAGTACGTGCGCCGGATCGGCAAGCAGGCCGTGGCGGCCAAGGACACTCCGGGTTTCATCGTAAACCGGCTGCTGGTGCCGTACATGGTCGATGCGGTCCGCGCGGTAGAGCGCGGGGTCGCATCGGTCGCCGACGTCGATATGGGGATGAAGCTGGGCGCGGGTCACCCGATCGGTCCGCTGGCACTGATGGATCTGGTCGGGCTCGACACCGCGCTCCGGGTGTCGGACATCATGTTCGAGGAGTTCCGCGAGGCCCAGTACGCCGCGCCACCCCTCCTCCGGCGGCTGGTGATGGCGGGCCACCTGGGACGGAAGACCGGGCGCGGGTTCTACGACTATTCGGTGAACCCCCCGAGGCCGGCGCTGTGAGGCGGCGGGCAGGCGGGCGGGCGGGCAGACGGGCGGGGTTTCCATCCGCCCTTTCCGCCTTTTCCGCCCTTTCCGTTCTGATCGGGTGTCAAACCGCCACCACGCGGCCCGGGTTCCTGCCGGTTCCCGGCTCGCCGACGGCGGAAGTCCGGTTGCTGGTCCCGCGCGCCACCGAGGTCCTGGCCGAGGCGCTGCGGAGCGACAGCATTCCGCTCAAGCGCGTGGTCGAGATCGACGGAGTGATCGAGAGCGAATGGTTCAGCGTTCCCGGCTACGCTGTGGCCGGCGGGCGGCCGCTGGGACCGGGGATCGTGCGGGTGCGGGCGTGGGTCGACGTGGGCAAGCCGGGCCACAGCATCTACACCCTGGAAACCGTGTACCGGGTGTTCGCCGACCCTTCGCGGGATCCGCGCGAACTGGAACAGCCGGTGAGCGAGACCCATCCGGCAAGCTTGAAGGTGAAGAAGGTCCTGGAAACGCTGCTCACCGAGTACGGGGAACCGGTGGTGAAAGCGGACAGCGCGGCTCGAGCGAAGCCCGATACTGCATTGACGATCGACAATTGACGATTGCTTCGGGCCAGGCTCCGGTCACCAGCCGGCCCCGGCATCCGAGGTCGGCCAGCAATTGTCAATCGTCAATTGTCAATCGGCAATGTAAGTCCGAATCCACTCCTCCAGTCGGGGCAGATCGAGCACCGCATCCTTGCATGGTCCCGCGGGCAGTCTCATGGTGAGTCCCAGGACCGGGACCTTGCCGGCCACGTCGTGCAGTCCGCTCACCATGTCACGCTCGCAGGCCACCGCCACGACGGCGCGGGGACGCCGTTCCCGGATCACCCGCCGCGCCAGTTGCCCCCGGGTCGCGACGAACACCGGCACCGCATAACGGCGCGAGATCTCCATCACGCCTTCCAGGGTTTCGCGCGAGAGGCAGCGCGGCACCAGGAGCAGCAGCTCCCCGGTCTTTACCTTGCGGCTGCGGAGCAGGGCCAGCGCGTTGTACACCTTGACCGCTGCGTTCTCGACCCAGTCCCGGCGGCCGAACCGGTCCGCCACCCGGGAGGTCCACCGCATCAGACGAAGGAACGGTCCTCGTTCCGCCAGCGACTCGGGAAGCAGCGGGCGTTTCAGCAGGAAGGACGTCAGGAGCAGCAGCCACCAGGCGAACGCTGCCCCGGCCAGGACGGCGACGCCGAGGCGGACGGTGGTATTGAGCGCCGGGTGAATCGCTATCAGGTGAGGCTGGAGCAGCCACACCGCGCCCCACAGCAGGAGCAGGGCAGCGGCCGTTGCGAGCGCGGACCAGCCGAAGAAGACTGCAGCGGGTGTGTCGAAGTCTCCGCCGTTGGGCAGCGCGGTCCCGTCCCACTCGTCCCATTCGTGGCCGAGACGGCGGTCGGTTTCGAGCTTGATCAACTCCGCGCGCGGTGTCTCCAGCATGATTCCAAATAATACCGGTTCCGTCGGGATTTCGCCCCGTTCCATCACATTGCTAGCTTTGGCGCCGATGGCCGCTGCCGTGCTGACCACGCCACTGCGTTCCGACCTTCGGGCCCGAGCCGCCTACGCGGAGGGGGCAGGAATCTACCGTATCCTGCCGGGCGCCGTCGCGACCCCGGTGACCACCGACGAGCTGATCCGGGTGCTCGGGTGGGCCCGGGAGCAGGGCATGCCGGTGATTCCCCGCGGAGCCGGAAGCGCCATGGGCGGCGGCAATGTCGGAGACGGGCTGGTGATCGATCTCTGCCGCCTGGGTGAGCGGCGGGTGACGGTCGATCCCCGGTCGGGTCTGGCGCGCGCCGCCGCCGGCGCCACCGGAGCGATGGTGAACGCCGCCGCCGCCCGGCACCGGCTGCGCCTCGCCACCAATCCCTCCAGTCTGCCCTTCGCCACCTCGGCCGGCCTGGTGTCGACTAACGCGGCCGGCGCCCGCTCGTATCGCAATGGGAGCGTGCGGCGCTGGGTGCACGGGCTCGACCTGGTCACCGCGGACGGTGAGCGGTTGGAGCTGCGGCGGGGCCTGCCGCCGTCCGGGGCGGTGGCGGCGGTGCGCCGCTTCGAGCCGACGGCCCGAAAGATTCGCGCGGCAGCCCACGTCGTCCGGCTGCGGTTTCCCGAGACCCGCAAGAACTCGAGCGGATACGCGCTCGACGCCTGGCTCGCCAGCGGCGACCTGCTCGATCTCTTCATCGGCGCCGAAGGCACCCTGGGACTGGTGACCGAGGTGCACTGGAACCTGGAGCCGGTGCCCGAGGCCCGCGGCGGACTGCGAGTGGCCGTGCTGGACGACGGCGAGCTGATGTATGCGCTCGGGGTGCTTCGCGCCCTCAAGCCCTCGTCGATCGAGCTGCTCGATCGGACCTTTCTCCGCTTCGTCGCCGGCGAGCTCTCGGATGCCACCGCCCACCTGGCGCTTCGGGCCGGGGCCCTGCTGCTGGTGGAGTTCGAGGGGTTACCCGACCAGGTGCACGAGGGCCTCCGGGCGGCCCGGGGCCGGCTCGCGCCTCACGTCTACGAGGTCACCGCGGGATACGGCGAGGCCGCGATCGAGGCGCTCTGGGCCATTCGCCACGCCGCCAGTCCCATCCTCGCCGGATTGGGGCTGGAACGGCGCTCCCTCCAGGTCATCGAGGACGGCTGCGTGCCGGTCGAGATCCTCCCCCGGTATCTCGCCGCGCTTCGCACCATCCCCGAGCGCCACGGGGTGGAGGCCGTGATCTTCGGCCACGCCGGCGACGGGCACCTGCACGTGAACCTGCTGCCGGATACCACCCGGCGGGGCTGGGAAGAAACCGTCCGGACGATCTACGACGAGGTGAGCGCGGTGCAGCTGGCGCTGGGCGGGACCCCGACGGGCGAGCACGGCGACGGGAGACTGCGGGCCGGACTGGTGGAGCGGCTCTATGGCAGAGAGATTGTCGAGATGTTCCGGGCCGTGAAGCACGCGTTCGATCCCGGCCTGCTGCTCAACCCCGGGATCATTCTGCCGGAGCCGCGCGAGCCGCGGGGCGAGCCGCCGGTCGTGGGGCCCGAGTCGCGGGAGGAGCACCCGGTGTCCCGGCTCAAGGTCGGCGCGGCGGCGGCCGAGCTGCCCGCGGATATCGCCGCGGCTCTCCGGGAGATCGAGCAACGGGGGAACTGGAACGCCGACCGGATGGAAATCGCCGACCGTCAGACCGTCAGACCGTCAGACCGTCAATGAGACAGTATCTGGACCTGATGCAGCACATCCTGGATCACGGCCGGCACAAGGCCGACCGGACCGGGACCGGAACCATCAGCATCTTCGGCCACCAGATGCGGTTCGACCTGGCGCGGGGCTTCCCCCTGGTCACCACCAAGAAGATCCACCTCAAGAGCATCCTCCACGAGCTGCTCTGGTTTCTTCGGGGGGAAACCAACGTGGCGTCGCTCCGCGCCGCGGGAGTCACCATCTGGGACGAGTGGGCCCGGGAAGACGGCGAGCTGGGACCGGTCTACGGTTACCAGTGGCGCTCCTGGCCCACCTCGGACGGCGGGAACGTCGATCAGATCGCCCAGGTGCTCGAGGGCATCCGGCGCAATCCCGATTCCCGCCGGCTGATCGTGAGCGCGTGGAATGTGGCCGACCTGCCGCGGATGGCGCTGGCGCCCTGCCACCTCCTGTTCCAGTTCTACGTCTCGGACGGCCGCCTCTCGTGCCAGCTGTACCAGCGGAGCGCCGACGTGTTCCTGGGCGTGCCGTTCAACATCGCGAGCTACGCCCTGCTCACCTTGATGATGGCCCAGGTGAGCGGGCTGGAGCCAGGCGACTTCGTTCACACCTTCGGGGACGCCCACCTGTACCTCAACCATCTGGAGCAGGCCCGGCTGCAGCTGTCGCGCGAGCCGCGGGTGCTGCCGCGCATGATTCTCAATCCCGACGTAAAGGCGCTGGAGGCCTTTACCTTCGAAGACTTCCGGCTGGTCGGGTACGAGCCCCACCCGCACATCGCCGCGCCGGTCGCGGTGTAGCAACCGTCGCGAGTCACGATTCACGAGTCGCGAGACCGCTCTATGAGGCCCCGACCCGTCGTTTCTCTGGTCGCTGCGATGGCGGAGAACCGCGTCATCGGCCGGGGTGGCGGACTGCCCTGGCGCCTGCCGGACGACATGCGTCACTTCAAGCAGCTGACGGTGGACCACACCGTCATCATGGGACGGCGGACGTTCGAGGAGATCCAGCGGCCGCTCGACAACCGGCGGAACGTCGTCATCTCCCGCAATCCCGATTTCCGCCCCCACGGCGTTACGGTCGTCCCCAGCCTCAAGGAAGCAATCGCCCTGGGGGCCACCGAGGATGAAGTGTTCGTCATCGGCGGAGGAGAGATCTACCGGCTGGCCCTGCCGCTGGCCGACCGGTTGTACCTCACCGTGGTCCACGCGCACCCCGAGGGAGACACCACCTTCCCCCCCTTCGAAGAGGCGGAATGGGCTCTGGTACAGGAGACTTTTCATCCGGCCGACCCGCGGCACCAGCACGCCTTCACCATCCGGACCTACCACCGGATCCGGTCGCTCGCTCGGGGCGGTGGGCGGGGATGAGGTTCCGGCTCTTTCTCCTGGCTACGGCCACGGTAGTGGCCGGCTGTGGCCGCCAGGAGCACTGTCCCCGATGCGACACCCTGGTCATCGCCGCAGTGGGAGAGCCGGATCATCTGCTTCCCCCCTTCGCCTGGCAGAGTGTGGGAC
>DASTEX010000442.1:0-2521 GCA_035709185.1 Gemmatimonadales bacterium | reverse complement strand
AGCGGAGCAGGCCCGACCTGACCCTTCACCTGCAGAGGGAGTCCCCGGGAGCGGCGCCGCCAGGGCCGCCGAAGAGCGTTACCCACTTCGGCCGCGGCCCGGAGGTGCGAATTGCCTCGGCGTACGCCGCCACCAGCTCCTCCACGCTCTTTCCATCCTCCAACCGCACGATGTGCCCTAGTGAACCTCGTGGCCGCGATTGAACAGGCGCAAAGTCGTCCATCCGGCAGCAACCGTATCAGGGCCTCGAACGCGTACTCTCTGGTGGTGAGGAACACCACGTCAGGCGCGGCGACCAGCCGCCGGCTGGGCGCTGGTTCCCCGGCCGCACCAGCCGAGAGGACAGCGACACACGCAATCCAGTGGTGGCAGGATGACCGTTGCTTCACGGCCGGGCTGTATGAAGGGCTGTCATTCGCGTGACGAGGCGAACGGAATCGGCACCAGCAGGCAGCTGCGCGGCGCCCACGCTCGCCACCACCACGGAGGCCAACAGCCCGCCAGAACGGACCAGGAAGCGCGGCAGAGCGAATCCTCTGCTGGCGGATCAACCCGGGAGAAAGCGGGGACGCTCCCGACGCCGTCCCCGCCGCATCCTACCGATGGGCGCCGGCCATCTCCGTGACACCGAGCTGGTGCATCAGAGTGGCGGCATCGTAGTACGTGGTGCCCGAGCGGATCTTGCCGTTCTCGATCATTCCCACCTCGCAGCACGGGAGCTCGACCTTGCGGTTGGTGGCCGGAATCGAGATCCCGGCGCTCTCGAGCGCCCCGGTGTGGGTCCCGCGACCGATGAACTCGGCCGCGAAGTACTGGTCGGTCGGGATAATCCGCTGGATTTCGATCTTCGCGTCGTTGAACGCCTGCACCCAGCGTTCCATGAACTGACGCATCCCAGCCGGACCACGATAGACCTCGCCGGTGGCAGCATCGCGCCATTCGAACTTGTCCGAGGCCAGTTTCGCGACCTCGTCGAACTTGCGGTTGTTGAAGGCGGTGTACAGCTGACGGACAAGGGTTTCGTTGGTATGCACCGGCATCTGAACCTCCTGAGAAAGCGGGAAGGAGGCGCCTGGCCGGTGCCCTTCGGGAGTTGCGCTTCGGGCCTACCGACCGAAGGCGCAATCGCAACGTAGGCCTGCTGCGGAGGTGACGCAACCCCATGCGAGGAGCGTGCCGGTCGATGAACTCCGTCGGCGCCGAGCTCGGCCCAGTTCGTGGTCGATCCGGTGGCGATCGGCCAGCGCCGCGGCCAGTCGATCGACCGGGTACGTCATCGATTGGCCTCATCGACGGCTTTTTTCATCCGCTCGACCCAGTGCGGCACGACGCGGAGGTAGGTGGCCGGCCGATTGACGGCGCCCTGCATGTAGATGAGGCCCCCACCCGGTGCGGTCACGAACGAGGGGCCGTCGTTGTCTCGAAACCCGGGCGCATCGGCCCACGGGCCCCGGTTCTGGACCGGCGGATTCCCGGTGGGAATGACCGTTACCCGCTCGACCCGGGTTCGAGGCCCATCCGTGATCGGCACACCCAACTCGAACGCCGCCAGCCACGCAAAGTCTTCCAGGTTGCCGGAAGCCACCTCGAAACGGCGGCCATCGCGAGGGAGCGGCTCGATCCACGCCTTCGTGTACCCGGCATCGGGGTACGCGATCCAGCGCCCGTCGGCGGACGGCCAGAGGTACCCGGTGTCCGAAAAGAGCGAGTCGCTGGTGACGGGCCAGCGGTCGACCCGCAGCACCAGCGCGGCGTTCGGACGCCAGCGGACCGCGTAGACGCGATTGTCAGGCATCCAGCGCATCAGTTCGGCCTGGGGAAGGTACAGCAGGAATTCTGGCGGGCTGGAGCGGTCCGGCGAGCCGACGAAGATCGAATCGCTGGCGCCGAACAGCAGCCGGTCACCGTCGGGACTCCAGACCGGATGGGTAATGGCCGGCCCCCGAATCCAGGTCTGGTATCGACCGGACGACGGGTCGTAGATCCTGAGCTCCATGGCTTCGAGCCCCTCGACCACGGCGGCGAGGCGACGCCCGTCGGGACTGTACTCGAACCGGAGGAAGGCCTCTCGGCCGAGTGGCAGCGTGTCGATTCCGGCATCGGTGAGGTGAACCAGGTGCCCGACCGACCGGTTGTCTCCCTGGGCATATACCAGGGTACCGGACGCGGCGACGGCGTAACTTGCCGTCCCGGGGTAACCGCCAAGTCCGAGTCCACTCGCCAGCCGCACGGCTCGACCCACCCTGCCGGTCTCGAGATCCACCGGGGCCGCGAGCAGATGACCGCCGATGGTGACGTAGGTCAGATAGCGCCCCTCGACGACTCGAAACGAGGAGCCGAACACCCGATTGCTGTCCTCCGCCCGCCAGAACCGCTGCTCGAAAACGGTGTCTCCGACCGCGACCCGGTAGCCCCATTTGGCCCCACCCCCGCCGCAGAGCAAGCCGTCTCTTCCGGGAATCAGTGCTTGATCTTCGCAGTACCGGATCCGGACCGACGAGACCGGCCCCCGCTCCGGATC
>DASTEX010000441.1:0-5849 GCA_035709185.1 Gemmatimonadales bacterium | reverse complement strand
CCCGAGCGACCCCAACACTTCCCGGGCCCGGGCCGCCGCCTCGTCTTCCGGCACCCCGGCAATCAGCAGCGGCATCATCACGTTCTCGAGCGCCGTGAAATCCCGCAACAGGTGGTGAAACTGAAACACGAAGCCGATCTGCCGGTTGCGCAAGGCCGCCAGCTCCATCGGGGAGAGGCCGCCGTACCGCTGGCCGGACAGGTAGACGTCCCCGCCGGTGGGCCCATCGAGCGCCCCCAGGAGATGCAGCAGGGTGCTCTTGCCCGAGCCGCTGGCGCCGATGATCGCCACGAACTCGCCCGGCTCCACCCGGAGGTTGACCCCGGCGAGCACCCGGATCGGGTTTCCGTCGCCGCCGATATAGTCCTTCCGGAGATCGCTCGCCTCAACCACCGGCGTCGCCAGGCTACTCATGCCGGATCGCCTCCACCGGCACCAGCCGCGCCGCCGTGCGCGACGGGTGAATGGTGGCCAGGGTCGCGACCGCGAGACTCACCAGCGCGACGACGGCGACGTCCAGCAGCTCGACGTGTACCGGCAGCCGGTCCACGAAGTACACCGTGGGATTGATCCGGATCAGCCCCGAACGGTCGATCACGTACGCGACCGCGAGACCGAGCCCCATGCCCAGAACCGTGCCGACGGCGCCGATGATGGCGCCCTGAAGCACGAACACCCGCGCGATGGCGCGGGAGGTGAATCCCATGGCCCGGAGAATGCCGATCTCCCGGGTCTTGTCGGCCACCACCATGGTGAGCGTCCCGACGATGTTGAAGGCCGCCACGATCATGATGATGCAGATGATCAGCCCCATCCCCAACTTCTCCAGCTCCAGCGCGGAAAAGAGCTGCTGGTTCTGAGTCTGCCAGTCGAGCGCGCGGTAGGGGTAGCCGAGCTGCCGCTCCAGCCGTCGCCCGATCTCGGGCGCCTTCCAGGCGTCGGTCACCTTGATCTGGATGCCGGAGACGCCCTCTCCCAGCCCATCGAGCTTCTGCGCCAGCTCCAGCGAGACCACGCCGAAGGTGTCGTCGTACTGGAACATCCCGGTGTCGAAGGTGCCGGTGACTTCCAGCAGCCAGAACTTGGGGACTATTTCACCCACCGCGCGGTTCACCCGGGCCGAGGCGTAGCCCACCAGCTCGATCACGTCGCCGGGAAACACCGACATGCGGTTGGCCAGCCGGTAGCCCAGGATGATCCCGCCATCCACCGTATCCCGGCCGGTACGGAACGTGAGATCGCCGTCGCGGATCGCGGCCGGCAGCGTGGTCACGCTGCGCGACCCGGTGTCGGCGATCCCTACCAGATTGAGCACCGCCATGTAGCCGGCCCGGTTACGGGCCAGCGACTGGGTGATCACTTCGGGCGCAGCCGCCACCACATCGGGATCGGCTAGCACGGTATCGAGCGCACCCCGCCACGGTTCCATCCGCAGCGCCTGGCCGTAGGTGAGGATCCGCAGGTCGGGATTCGCCACCAGGATCCGGTCGCGCAGCTCGTCCCGCAGGCCGTTCATCACGCCCAGCACCACGATCAGCGCGGCGACGCCGATCATCACGCCGGCGGTGGCGATAATCGTGTTGAGCGAGAGGCCGAACAGCCGGCCCCGGCCCCGCAGATAGCGGGCGGCCAGCCGCAGCTCGAGCCGGGTGGAACGGGATCCCATCAGCGCCTCACTGCTCCGGGCGCATGGCCGGGAAGAGAATCACGTCGCGGATCGAGGGCAGCCCGGTGAGCACCATCACCAGCCGGTCGATCCCCACCCCGAGGCCACCGGTGGGCGGCATCCCGTACTCCAGCGCCCGGACGTAGTCCTCGTCGTACGGATGGGTCTCCTCGTCGCCGCTTTCCTGCAGGGCCCGCTGGGCCACGAACCGGGCCCGCTGGTCCTCGGGATCGTTCAGCTCGCTGAACGCGTTGGCCAGCTCCTTCCCCTGCACGAACAGCTCGAACCGCTCGGTCAGGGCCGGATCGTCGCGGTGCACCTTCGCCAGCGGCGAGAGCACCTTGGGGTAGTCGATCACGAAGGTGGGCTGGACCAGGTCGGGCTCGAGAAACTCCTTGAACACTTCGTCCTGGAGCTTGCCGGCCGAGTAACTGGCGACTTCGTCCTGCGACATTCCCTTCCGGCGGAGCGCCGCCCGCATTGCCTCGTCGCTCGCGGTCCGGATGTCGAGGCCGGTCCGCTCCCGGATTCCTTCCACGAACGAGACCCGCCTGAAGGGCGGCGTGAAGTCGAGCACCACGCCGTTGCGCTCGATCCGGGAATCACCGCAGCACTCCACCACCACACCCGAGATCATGCCTTCCACCAGGTTCATGATGTCGGTGTAGTCGGCATACGCCTGGTAGCACTCCAGCATGGTGAATTCCGGGTTGTGGGTCCGGTCCATGCCCTCGTTCCGGAAATCGTGGCCGATCTCGTAGACCCGCTCCAGCCCACCCACGATGAGACGCTTGAGATAGAGCTCATCGGCCACCCGGAGGTAGAGCCGCATGTCGAGCGCGTTGTGGTGGGTGATGAACGGACGGGCCAGCGCGCCGCCGTACACCGGCTGGAGAATCGGTGTCTCCACCTCGAGGTATCCCAGCTGATCGAGATAGCGGCGGAGAAACCGGACGGCCCGCGCCCGGGTCTCGAAGACGGCCCGCACCTCGGGATGGACCGCGAGGTCGGCATAGCGCTGGCGATACCGGGTCTCCGGATCGATCAGGCCGCCGTAGGTCGTCTCGGTGCCGTCAGGGTTCTTCTGGACCTTCCCGCGGGGCAGCGGCCGGAGCGACTTGGACAGGAGGGTGAAGCGCTCTACCCGGACGGTGATTTCGCCGGTGCGGGTCCGGAACAGCTTACCGGTCGCGCCCAGGTGATCGTCCAGATCGAGGTACTGCACCACCTGCCAGGCGTCGCCCAGGTCGTGCTGGCGGAAATACAGCTGGATCCGTCCGGTGCGGTCCTCCAGGTGCGCGAAGGCCGTCTTCCCCGCCGACCGCCAGGCCGCGAGCCGGCCGGCGACCGATACTTCGGGGCCGTCGTCGCCCATGGCGTCGCGGTAGAGCGCTACCGCGGCCGCGGTATGGTGCGACCGCTCGAAGCGATAGGCATAGGGGAGCACGCCCATCTGCTCCAGCGCGGCCCGGTTGGCCCGCCGCGCCTCCTCGACGTAGGTCCGTTCGGTGCTCACGCAGCAGCGCTCCCGCTCTGCTGCTTCAGATACGCCTGAATGAACTCGTCCAGATCGCCGTCCATCACCCGCTGCACGTCTCCCACCTTCAGCTCGGTGCGGTGATCGTTCACCATGGTATAGGGCTGGAACACGTACGAACGGATCTGGTTCCCCCAGGAGATGTCGGTCTTGGTCGCCTCGATCTTGGCGCGCTCGGCCTCCTGCTCTTCCAGCCGGCGCTGGTAGAGCGCGGCGCGCAGCATCTTGTAGGCGGTTTCCTTGTTCTTGAACTGGCTGCGCTCCTGCTGGCACGACACCACCAGGCCGGTGGGGATGTGGGTGAGCCGGACCGCGGACGACGTCTTGTTGACGTGCTGCCCGCCGGCGCCGGACGCCCGGAAGACATCCATCCGGATGTCTTCATCCCGCAGATCGATCTCGATGGTGTCATCGATGTCGGGATAGACGAAGACCGAGGCGAACGAGGTGTGCCGCCGCGACTGGGCATCGTAAGGCGAGATCCGCACCAGCCGGTGGACGCCCTTTTCCGCCCGGAGAAACCCGTAGGCGTATTCGCCCTTCACTTCGATGGTGGCCGACTTGATGCCGGCTTCCTCACCCGGCTGCAGATCGAGGATGGTGACGTCGAAGCCCTTCCGCTCGGCCCAGCGCACATACATCCGCATGAGCATCTCGGCCCAGTCCTGGGACTCGGTTCCGCCGGCGCCGGGATGAATGGTGAGGATGGCGTCGCGGGAATCGTCCGGTCCCTGCAGCATGGTGCGCAGCTCGAGATCGCCCAGGTCCTTTTCCAGGCCGGCGGTTTCCCGTTCCAGCTCCGCGGTGAGCTCCTCGTCCGGCGTCTCCTCCAGCAGCTCCGCCATGGCTCGCGCGTCTGCCAGCTTCTCTTCGAGTGATTGAACCGGGGTGAGCAGCCCGCGGAGGAGCTTCAGTTCCTGCACCACGCTCTGGGCCTTCTCCTGATCGGCCCAGAACCCGGGGTCGGTCTGCTGTGCCTCCAGTTCGTTCAGCCGGCCCCGCCGCCGCTCCAGGTCAAAGGAACCTCCTGAGCTCGGCGAACCGCCGGTCGACCTCGGAAAGCTTTTCGTTGTAGATCGCCATGGTCTCCCTTCAGGTCCGGGGTACGGCCGCGGGCCTCCAGGTCTTGCCCGACCTACCATACCAACAACCGCCCACCCCATCCGAGGCGAGCGGCTGTATTGGAAAGATAACGTGCCGAGTGCCGCGTGCCGGGTGCCGAGTGCCGTGCTGGGTGCGGTTGCAGGGTGTCGGGTACCGGGTACCGGGTGCGGTTGCTTGGTGCCCAGTGCGTGCAGCTCGGTTCGGGTGCGTGTTGGATGCCGCGTACGGCTTGCTGTTTCGCACCAGGAACCCTGCACCCGGCATCGAACCCGGCACCAGGCACCGCACTCGGCACCCGGCACTCGGCACGATCAGTTAAACACCGGCTGTCCGTCTGCCAGGATCTCGTTCAGTGCCTCGGTGAAGTACGGGGTCGAGGTGGCCATTTCCATCCCCACCTGCTCGCTGTATTCCTCCCAGCATTTCCGGATCTCGTCCTCGAAGAGCAGCTTCAGGGTGCCGTCCCGGAGGCCATCGGCCCGCTTGCCGGGGTGGTACACCACGAGATCGGAGATCAGGGCCCGGGCCAGACGGCGCGCCTTGGTGGACGGATCGGTGGCCAGGAACGGATTGACCGGCCGGCGCGGGGGCGCTGGAGCCGGACTCGGCGCCGCAGCCGGGGTCCCGGGCGGGGGTGACTGCGGCCGGGAAGCGGCCGGAGGTGCCGGGGGAAATCCCGGTAGGTTCGCCGCCGGAATTGGCGAGGGGGCATATCCCGGTGCCCTGCTTCCCATTGCAGGGGGTGGTGGCGCCGACGCGGGAGCCGCGGCCGGCGAAGGCTGGGGGGGCCGCATGCCCGCTCCCGCCGGTGGCGCCACGGGGGGACGGGCCGGAGCCGGACCGGCCGGCCGGTGCGGGAGCGGCGGCGGCGCCGAATAGCTTGGCCGGGATGGAGGTACGGCGGAAACCGGCTCGGGACTCGCCGGGGCGGAGCTTACCGGAGGGGAGCTCACGGTCGCGGCCGGCGGAAGCGGAGCGGCCACCGGTTCGGCCTCGGCCGGACGGCCGACAAAGAACACGGCCGAGCAGGTGGAACAGCGGGCTCGCACCCCGCGCACCGGCACCTTGGCAGGATCGACCCGGACCTCGGTTTCGCACTTGGGGCAACTGACGTTCATAACCCTCACCTCGACTCGGAGCCGGTAGCACCCCGGCCTTCGGCATCCCGGGCGCGCCGGCGGTCGACCACGTATACCGAACCCGGCAGCGTCTTCGCGTAACTCTTCATTTCCGTCGCCAGCTCACTCACCTCGGCCGGATGGCTGAAGGTGCGATGCCGGTTGGTCACGATTCCGATGGAGAGCGTCATCAGCGGAACCCGGTGCAGCTGGCCCCGGCGGTCCTTCCCGAAAAAGTACCCTGCCCGGCTGTCCTGCTCGTTGTACTGCAGCGGAATCAGGGCGTCAAACACCTCCAGGATCTCGGTGCAGACGGCGTCCATCGCATCGCACGGAAGGATGAAGATGAAGTCGTCTCCCCCGATGTGTCCCACGAACCCGCGGGCGCCCAGTATTCCCTTTACCACGTCGTGCAGAATCCGGG
>DASTEX010000440.1:0-4177 GCA_035709185.1 Gemmatimonadales bacterium | reverse complement strand
ATGGAGATCTACCGGCCGCTGGCGCAGTTCTCCTATAACAGTATGGCGATCGTCGTACGGGTGACGGGCGATCCGGCGCAGTTCGCTCGGCCGGTCGGGGCCGCGGTCCGCGAGGTCGATCGCGGCATCCCGCTCGCGTCGGTGCTGCCCCTGTCCGATCTGGTGGCGCAGGCGGTGGGCAGGGCGCGGCTCAGCACCACCCTGTTCGTGCTGTTCGGCGGTCTCGGACTGCTGCTGGCCGCGATCGGGATTTACGGTGTGATGTCGTACACGGTGCAGCAGCGCCAGCACGAAATCGCCGTGCGGGTGGCGTTGGGTGCGTCCCCCCGGGAGGTGACCGGCCTGATCGTGCGCCGCGGCGTGTGGCTCTCGATCAGCGGCATCGCCATCGGCCTGGCGCTCGCGTCGGCAGGAGCGGGGTTGATGCGGAAACTGTTGTTCGGCGTTCCTCCCCACGACCTCGCGACCTTCGTTACGATCGCCGGCATTCTGGCCGCCATCGGCATCGCGGCCGCGTATCTGCCGGCGAGGAGAGCCGCGCAGGTGGATCCAGTAACGGCGTTGCGCGACTGAGCGACAGCCGGTGCGGCCGCCTCTGCGCGTTCGGGGTGTGGCGCCCACCCGGCGCGCGCGGTCTGGTCGGTTCGCCCGCGACCGGTGGCCGGTGCGGTCGCCTCCGCGAACGCACTGTACGCGGGGAATTCGCTCGCGGGGAAGCTGGACTCATGCTCCCGCGTACAAAGCATTCGCGTCGGCCCCGCACCCGGCCACCGTGACGGGGGGCGAACCGACTGGTGTCACGGCCCACCTGCCCGCCTGACCCGCCTGTTAACTTAGTCCACCAATTAGACTAAGCTCAGCAATGGCCGACCCCGTCAACATCCACGAGGCCAAGACCCACCTCTCGTGCCTGCTCGAGCGGATCGGTGATTGTCTGTCCTATGCCGTGGCACGGCTGGCGGGAGAGCCGCTGCTCTTCACCGTCCAGGATTTCCTTCGCACTGATATCGGGGCTGCGCTCGAGTGAAAAATCCATCCCGGCGCATGCCCAGCCTCCGTCGACTGCGCCGCTCTTACCGGCGCCTGGCCGTTCTCCTCCTGGCGCTGCCGGTGGTCCTGTTTGCCCTCGGCCTGCTCTACCAGGCGGGAATGAAATTCCTGGAAGGTGAGCCGAGGACCCTGGGCGAGAGCCTCGAGTGGGCCGCGGAAACTCTCACCACCACCGGCTACGGCCGCGACACCACCTGGCGGCACCCCGTGATGCAGGCCTACGTGATCCTGGTGCAGTTCAGCGGTGTGTTCCTGGTCTTCCTGGTGTTCCCGGTCTTCGTGATTCCCTTCTTCGAGGAGCGGTTCGAAGGACGGCTGCCGTCCCGATTACCCGACCTCAAAGGACAGGTGCTGATCTACCGCTACGGACCCGCGGTCACCTCCCTGCTCGATGAGCTCGATGCCGCCAACGTGCCGGTGGTGATCTTCGAGGAGCAGGCCGAGGTCGCGCGGTGGCTGACCGAACGAGGACGGCGGGTGGTGGTCGGCAACCTCGAGCAGTACGAGCCGGACCTCAGGAACCTGGTCGGGGCCCAGGGCCTGGTGCTGAACGGCACCGACGAACGCAATGCGGCGCTCGCCCTGAGCGCCCGCTACCATGGGTATCAGGGGCAGATCGTAGCGCTGGTGGAGACCCCGGCGCGCCGCCCACCCATGCTCGAGGTTGGCGCGACCACGGTGTTGACCCCGGATCACGTGCTGGCGGCAGCCATCGCTTCTCGGGCGAGCATCCGGATCAGTCCGCGGGTCTCGGGCATTCGCCAGCTCGGGCATTACCTCGAAGTGGCCGAGCTGCGGGTACATGACAAGAGCCCGCTGGCCGGGAGGAGCATCGAGGAATCCGCCATTCGATCCCGCACCGGCGCCACCGTCGTGGCGTTCTGGGTGGGAGGGGAGCTGATCCAGGCCGACCTCACCCGCCCGCTTCCGGTAGGCACGATTCTGGTCGTGGTCGGGGCCCCGGAAGGCATCGGGCGTTTGGGCGAACTGGCGATGCCGGTGCCCCGGACCGGCCCGATCATCGTGGCGGGGTTCGGAAGTGTGGGGGCGCACGTGGCCCACCTGCTGCGCGACGCCGGGGAATCGGTGCGAGTGATCCATACGCAGGCGGGACCAGGCGTGGATGTTGTGGGCGACCCGCTCACGCCGAGCGTGCTCGAACAGGCCGGGGCTCGGGAAGCTCAGGCTGTCGTTCTCACCCTGGAGACCGACGCGGCGGCGCTGTTCGGTACGACGATCGTCCGAAGCCTGGTGCCGGAGGCGCTGATCGTGACCGCGGCGCGGCTCGCGGAGAACGTCTCGCGGATTCACCGGGCAGGGGCTGATTTCGCGTTGTCAGTGGGCCAGGTGGCGGGTCAGCTCATGGCCTTCCACCTGTTGCGCCAGGAGTGGGTGTCGCTGGAGGCGGGGATCAAGGTGATCTCGACGTCGGCTAAAGGCCTGGCCGGCCGCCCCTTTGCCACCAAATGGATCCGCGAGGCTACCGGCTGTCTGGTGGTGGCGGTGGAGCGAGGGGACCGGGTAATCATGGAGTTCGACCGCCACTTTGTGCTCGAGCCGGACGACGTGGTGTACCTGAGCGGCACCACCGAAGCCATCGGCGCCTACTTCATGCAGTTCCCGGAGACCCGGGAACTGCCCGTCGCCTACCGGCCGAGGTCGGAAGGGTCATCTTCCGAAGGCTGAGCGCTTAGGTTCGCCCTGCCTCGGTGGCCGGTGCGGCTGCCGCCGCGAACGCACTGTACGCGGGGAATTCGCTCGCGGGAGAGATCGACTCATGCTCCCGCGTACAAAGCATTCGCGTCGGCCCCGCAGCCGGCCACCGGTCGCGGGCGAACCGACTAGAGTCACGGCCCGCCTGCCCGCCTGCCCGCCTGCCCGCCTGCCGCCTGTTGTTACCGGCTTTGGGGCCAAACCACTCCCTGATTCCGGCTCACTCGCGCCAGCCCGCGGTACACGAACTTCTGCACCCGCTTCCCCTCATAGGTTTCCGTGGTATAGATGTTCCCCTTCGAGTCGGTGGCGATGCTATGCACCGCGAAGAACTGGCCCGGCTGGCGCCCGCCGTCACCGAAGGTGGTCAGGATCTCGAGCGACTGCCGCTCGATCACATAGATCTTCTCGTTCTTGCCGTCCGCCAGGTAGAGGTACTTCTGGACCGAGTCCCGGGAGAAGGCGATATCCCACACTGAGCCGTCGCCCAGGGTCCGCGGCGCGATGCGCGCCTCCTTCACGAACGAACCGTCCTTGCGGAACACCTGGATCCGGTCGTTAGGCCGGTCGCAGACGTACACCAGCCCGTCACTGGTGGGCTCGGCGCAGTGTACCGGATTGCGGAACTGCCGGGCCAGCGGAGCGTCGGGGTTGTACGGGCCCAGGTTCGTGTCGTCGGGCCGGTTGCCATAGGCACCCCAGTACCGTTTGATCTTTCCGCTGTCCATGTCGATGACGGCCACCCGCTTGTTGCCATAGCCGTCGGCCAGATACGCCTCGTTGGCGGGCGGGTCGAAGGCGATCTTGGCCACCCGGCCGAAATGCTCGAGGCTGTTGCTGTTGGGGCGCTGGTTGGGCCGGCCGATCTGGAAGAGGAAGCGCCCGTCGTGAGTGAACTTGAGCACCTGAGAGTCCACCCGGGTCGAATCGGCCCCATTCCCGCCGATCCACACGTTGTCCTTGTGGTCGATCGAGATGCCGTGGTTGGAGAGAGGCCAGTCGTAGCCTTCGCCTGGCCCACCCCAGGAATTGACCAGGTTACCCTCCGGGTCGAACTCCAGGATCGGAGGTGCGGCCAGGCAGCACTCCCCGGTCGGGGGGCTGGCCGCGGCCCCGGCTTCAGTTCGCGGGTTGAGGGTCGGCAAGCCCCGATGGATGATGAAGACGTGGTCCTTCGAGTCGACTCCCACTCCGATGGCGGAGCCCAGGACCCAATGATTCGGGAGTGGTTTGGGCCACAGCGGATCGACCTCGAACTTCGGCGCCTCTACCATCTGGTCCTGGCTGGCTGCTTCCAGCACGGCCTGACTCAGCCCCAGCACCACAATGCCGGCGGCCAACACCAGGCCGGTCGCCCATTGCCGGGTTCGCGGTTCCATAGTCACTCCCCGGGGAACTGCCCCCGTGTCTGACC
>DASTEX010000439.1:0-3837 GCA_035709185.1 Gemmatimonadales bacterium | reverse complement strand
AGTAACCCGGGGGCCGGGCCTTTGCCCGGCCTTTTTTCGCAGCCAGCAGCTGTCAGCTATCAGCCGTCGGCTTTCAGCTGTTAGTGGTCATGGGGAGGTACCGTGTTTCGAAGCATCCTTCGTGCAAGTCTTTTTGCGGCTGCCGTTGCCACGCCGGGTTGTGCCGGGGCCACGCTGGGTAGCGGTGTGGGTGATCGCTTGGTCCAGCGGCCGCCGTTCTACTCCGGCGACATTCCGGTCGATGAGACTCCGGTGTTGCACCTCCCGATCGGCTATCAGCGGGGCGCTTCGCAGGCTCCCATCTTCGATCCCGCCGCAGGACCCGGCACGCCCATCGCCCGACTGCTGGCGGACATGAACCGGTACCTTGATTCGATGGGGTGAGCAGCCGGATCGCGGACCTGCCGCAAGGGACCCCGCCGGATGTGCAGTTCGGCTGCCTGCCCGACCTGTCGGGCGATTGCGACGAGGACCAGGCGGGCGAGGTGGGTCGGCGTCAACTCCGGCTCGCGGTGGGGCGGCCGTCGGCCGAGTGGACCGCGCAGGTCGCCCGGGCGCTGGATCGGCAGCAGGCGGGCCGGGTGCTGGTGATCACCCTCGAGATCGGGCAGTACTTCACCCGCCAGCGCAACCTGGGCGGCTCCAAGGAAGTGGAGCTGGGGACCGACTACGCGGTATCGGTGCCCTGGCTGACGTCGCTCGAGACCCCGGTGAGCGTCATCCAGCTCACCGGAGCCCTGGTGGGGCCCGACGGCAAGGCGCTCAGAATCGGCGCGGAAGGACTGCTCGCCCGGCGCACCTCACTGCTGGCGAGCGGCGAGGGACTCCAGGCGCTGATCCGCGATGAAGACCTGGTCGAACTGGCGAGCCGGCGGCGCGAGGATCTGCGGGGCCGGCCACTGGTGTGGCAGGCCGGCCTCACTACGCTGGTCCGTCAGCTGATGGGACGCTGAAGGGTCAGATGCCCGGGTCGAACCAGCGCGAGCGCCCCCGTTCCCGGAACCTCTCGTTCCGGAAGGACTGACGGCGGAATTCCCGGCGCATGAACTCGCGCAGGGCCATCTCGCGCCGGACCTCGCGACGGATCTGATTCCGCTGCATCCGGAGCTCGCGCATGGCGTCGAGCCGCTGCCGCTGCTCGTCGGTGAGCAGGGCGCGCATCTTCTCCCGGAACTCGGTTCGGCGGGCCTCTTCGGCGGCCCGATGCTCCTGCATCAGCGCCCGCATCTGCTGCCGCTGCTCCTGGCTCAGATCGAGCCGCTCCAGGCCCGGGCCGAGCCGGGGCTCTCGCCGGATAGAGGAATCGGCCTGGGCATGAGCGGCGGCCGCGGAGCAGGCCAGCACGGCAACAAGCACGATACTGCGGGTCATCCAGACTCCCTGAGGTTATTGTCTCCAGGTATAAGACGGGAGCAGCAGCCGGATGTTAGGAGGCTACCGTTCGGGGCCGAGGACGCCAGCCGATCGGCCGGCCGGTAGCCCATTTCGGGCGGTCCAACGCCGCGCTCAGGTGCTACGTATCTTCTGAACTCACGCCCACTTCGACGGAAGCTTCCATGACCCCCCTCCGTGCGTTCGCATTTCTGGCGGTCCTACTGGTGCCGGCCGCCCTCTCGGCGCAGAACGGGCGCGCCTTCAAGCCCGAAGACTGGTACCGCGTCACCAACGTCAGCTCGCCCGCCATCTCGCCCGACGGGAAACTGGTGGCATTTACGGTCACCCGGGTGGTCGTGGGGGAAAACAAGCGCCATTCCGAGATCTGGCTGGCCGGCACCGACGGAGCACCGCCGGTCCGCTACACCTCTCCATCGGTCGAGAGCAGCAATCCGCGCTGGTCGCCCGACGGCAAGCTGCTGATCTTCACGTCCACCCGCCCCGGCTCGAAGGGGCGGACTTTCGCGCTCCGGATGGATCGTCCGGGAGGAGAAGCCTTCGAGTACGACAGCATCCCGGCCGGGTCGCTCAATCGGGAGCGCACCCTGCTGGCGTGGGGTGAACCGGTGCCGGAAGACACCACCAGGCGGCCCGACGATCCTTATGCGAAGATGAAAGACGAGGCACGGCCACCGCACGGGGCGGTGACCAAACCGCTCGATCCGGCCCGGTTCGATGGCCGGCACTACGTGGACCTTCCCATCAAGGCCAACGGGCGCGGCTATCTCGCCAACCGGCGGGAGCCGCGTACCTGGCGCCCGAGCCAGATCTGGGTTCAGCAGCTGGGCAACAATCAGCGGAAGCAGCTCACCAGCGCGGCCTACTCGCACAACAACGTCAGCCTCTCGCCGGATGGCCAGTGGATTGCGTTTACCGCCGACCCCGGACTGCGGCCCGATTCGGTGGTCCAGGCCGAGCGGGACTCGCTGGCCCGCCTGCCGTATGATGCCAGGCGGGATGAAGCGGCCCGGAACGAGGCGGATGTGTTCGTCACTCCGGCGGCAGGCGGCCAACCCCGCCGGGTGACCCGCTCGATGGGCAACGAGGACGACCTCGCCTGGTCGCCCGACGGCAGATACCTCACGTTCATCCATCGCGCCCACCGGACCGCCAACGCTCGTCTGGCCCGGGTGTCGGTGCAGGGGGGCGATCCCGAAATCCTGACCCCTGCCTGGCAGTACGAGCCGGACCAGTACCAGTACCTGCCTAATGGCTCGGTGCTGGTCAGCGCGGCGATCGGGGGCCGGAGCGCAGTCTTTACACTCGATCCGGCCACGAAGCGGCTGACCGAGGTGCTGGGCGGCCGCCGCCGGATCATGGGGTGGAGCCTGGATGCCGCCGCCGGCCGGATCGCGTTCGTGGCGACCAGTCTGACCCGGCCCACCGAGGTCTTCACGGCCGGGGCGGATGGGAGCGGAGAGCGCCAGCTCTCGTCCTTCAACGAGGCGCTGAACCGGGAAATCGCCTGGAGCGACGCGGAACGGTTCACCTACAAATCAGTCGGCGGGAAGGAAATCGAAGGCTGGCTGATGCGCCCGTTCGGGTACGAGGCCGGGAAGCGATTCCCGCTGGTGCTTTACATCCATGGCGGCCCGCACGCCGCGTACGGAGAGAACTGGTTCGATGAGTTCCAGAACCTGGCCGGCGCGGGATACTGGGTACTGTTCACCAACCCGCGCGGATCGGGCAGCTACGGCGCCGACTTCACCTTCTCCACCCGGGGCCGGTGGTTCGCGGAGGACTACCAGGACCTGATGCGGGCGGTGGACCTCGCGGCCCGGCGGCCGGATGTGGATTCGACCCGGATGGGTGTGACCGGCGGATCCTATGGCGGCGTGATGACGGCCTGGGTGACGGTGAAGACCAGCCGTTTCAAGGCGGCCCAGGCCGACCGGATGATCAGCAACTGGTGGAGCTGGTACGGCTCGTCCGATGCCCAGGGCCTCACCGATTTCGAGTTCTACGGCAAGCCGTGGGACAACCCGGCGATCTATGACTCGCTTTCTCCCATCCGTTATGTACGGAAGGTCAGGACGCCAACGCTGATCGTGCAGTCGGAAGAGGACCATCGCACGCCGATGACCGACGCGGAACAGTGGTTCCTGGCCCTCGAGCGGCAGGGGACGCCGGTGGAGTTCGTCCGGTACCCGCGCTCCACCCACGATCTGTCGCGGACCGGCGAGCCCTGGCTGCTGGTGGACCGGCTGGGGCGGCTGCGGCAGTGGTTTGACCACTGGCTGAAATCCGGGACGACGGCGGTAGCGAACCCCTGAGTCATTCAGCGATTCAGCGATTTGACGATTTAGCGATTTCTTCCGCCTCGTGTCCTACCAGAGACCTCGAGGCACGGCTTCACGGAATCGCTAAATCGTCAAATCGTCAAATCGTCAAATCGTTAAATCG
>DASTEX010000438.1:0-2937 GCA_035709185.1 Gemmatimonadales bacterium | reverse complement strand
CAGCCCGCCGGCGCTGCCGCCCTCGATCGCCAGCTGCTTCGTCGTGGTGCGGCCCTGGGCGATCAGCGCCTCGGCCACCGCGATGAAGTCGGTGAAGCTGTTGGGCTTGCGGGCCATCCGGCCGGCGTCGTGCCAGCGCCGCCCCAGCTCCCCCCCGCCCCGCACGTGGGCCACGGCGAAGATCACCCCGCGATCGAGCAGGGAGAGCCGGGTGGAGGAGAAGCCCACCGGATAGGAGATCCCGTAGGCCCCGTAGCCGGTGAGCAGCATCGGCGCCGGCTGGGGAACCGGAGGGTGCTTGCGGAACATCAGCGAGACCGGGACCGAGGTCCCGTCGGCGGCCGGCACCGAAATCCGCTCGCAGCCGTAACGGCCCGGATCGAAGCCGCCCAGGACCTCGCGCTGCTTTTTGAGCTCGCTCTCCCCGGTGGCGATGTCGAAGTCGTACACCGAGCTCGGCGTGACCGGTGACTCGTACCCGTAGCGGAGGGTCCGGCTCTCCCACTCCGGGTTGGGACCCAGATAGGCCTCGTACACCGGCTCGGGAAAGGTGACGTAGCGGGCGGCGCCGCTCTCCCGGTCCACGATCCGGAAATTCATCAGCCCCTCTTCCCGCTCGCCCGCCACCCAGTGATCGCGGAAGGCGTCCAGGGTTTCGATCATCACGTCGTCGCGGTGGGGCATCAGCTCGATCCATCCGGCCGGATCGGCGTGCGGCTCGGTGAACCGCACCACCCGGAAGTTGGGCCCGGTGTCGTTGACCCGGAGCAGCCATCCGTCGCCCAGGTCTTCCGCCTCCAGCTCGCGCTCGGGCACCCGGGGAATCAGGATCCGGGGCGGGGCCAGCGGCTCGGTGGCGCTGAGCACCAGGATTTCCGAGGTGGTGTGGCTGTCGCTCTGAATCAGAACCCGGGCCCGGCTCCGGGTGCGCTGCACCCCCAGCCGGAAGCGTTCATCCGGTTCCTCGAAGATCTGCTTGTGCGCTCCGCCCAGGCTGAGCCGCCAGACCTGGTGGAACCGCTTGGCCTCGTTCTCCACGGTGTGAAACAGGGTCTGGTTGTCGGCGGCCCAGGCCACCGAGCCGGTCTTGTGCAGCGGCCCGGCGAGAATCCGGTTGGTGGCAAGGTCTTCGACGAAGAGGTCGTATTCGCGATAGCCGGTGCCGTCCACCGAGTAGGCCAGGAAGCGGCCGTCGTCGCTCACCTCGAAGGCGCCCAGCGCCAGGTAGGGCCGCCCCTCGGCCATCGCGTTCAGGTCGAGGAGGACTTCCTCCTCGGCGTCGAGGCTGCCCGGCTTGCGACAGTGAATCGCGTACTGCTTCCCCTCCTCGGTGCGGCTGTAGTACCAGTAGCCGCCCTCGCGATAGGGGACCGAGAGATCGGTCTGCTTGATCCGCCCCAGCATTTCGGCGTAGAGGGTTTCCTGGAGCGCGCGGGTGGGCGCCAGCACCGCTTCCCCATAGGCGTTCTCGGCTTCGAGATAGGCGCGGACCTCGGGGTCGTCCCGCTCCCGCATCCAGAAATAGTCGTCCACCAGGCGCTCGCCGTGCAGCTCGATGACGTGGGGGTGGCGGGGGGCGATGGGGGGCGTGGGCATGGGGCTGGAAGCGTAGCGGGGCACAGCCCGCTGGAAAAGCGCCGAATTTGATTCCGGGATTGGGGATTCGGGATTGGGGGTTGGGGAAGTTCCCCAAGCCCCAACCCCCGATCCCCAACCCCTCACCGCATCGCGGGCAGCGCCTCCAGCTTCCGCGCGGCCGCCTCCAACAGCTCCTGGGTCTTGCAGAAGGCAAACCGGGTGAGCCGGCCCCCGTCCTCGGGCCGGTTGAAGAAGCTGGTCCCCGGCACGGTGGCGATGCCGCCCTCGATGGTGAGCCAGCGGGCGAACTCCGGCGGCGGCAGATCGCTGAGTCCGGAATAGTCCGCCAGGATGTAGTACGCCCCTTCGGGCGACACTGCCTTGAAGCCCGCGGCGAGTAACGCGGTCATCAGCATGTTGCGCCGGTCCCGGTATTCCGCCGCGAGTCCCTCGTAGTAGGGTCGGCCCACCGTCTCCATTGTCACCGCCAGGCCTTCCATCAGCGGGGCGGGCGCCCCCACGGTCAGGAAGTCGTGGACCTTGCGGATCGCGTCGGTCACCCCGGCGGGGGCCACGATGGTCCCGATCCTCCACCCGGTAATGCTGAAGGTCTTGGAGGCGCCGCTGATCGTGATGGTGCGCTCCCCCATCTCCGGCAGGGTGGCGATCGGAATGTGCTCGCCCTCGTAGAGGATGTGCTCGTAGATCTCGTCGGTCACCGCCCAGGTGCCGTGGGTGCGGCAGAGCGCCGCGATGCCCTCGAGCTCGGTCCGGTTGAGCACCCGGCCCGACGGGTTGCCCGGGGTATTGATGACGATGGCGCGGGTCTTGTTCGAGAACACCGAGGCCAGCCGGTCGAGGTCGAGCGGCTGGCCGGGGAGGAGCGGGAAGAACACCGGCTTGGCGTCGCAGAGAATCGCGTCGGGGCCGTAGTTCTCGTAGAACGGCTCGAAGACGATGACTTCCTCGCCCGGATTCACGATCGCCAGCAGGGTGGCCGCCATCGCCTCGGTGGCGCCGCAGGTGACCGTGAGCTCGGTTTCGGAATTGACCTCCATTCCGTACCACTCCCGGTACTTGCGGACCAGCGCGTCGCGCAGCCGCTTGGAGCCCCAGGTGATGGCGTACTGGTTGATGTCGGCCTGGATCGCCGCCGCGGCGGCGTCCTTGAGCACCTGGGGGGCGGGAAAATTGGGAAATCCCTGGGCCAGGTTGATGGCCTTATGCTCGGTGGCGAGCCGGGTCATCCCCCGGATCACCGACTCGGAAAATCCATGGGTGCGACGGGCGGTGGGCATGGCGAGAAACTAATTGGGATTGGGGATTGGGGATTGGGTGTTTGGGATCGGCACCTTGCCC
>DASTEX010000437.1:0-2711 GCA_035709185.1 Gemmatimonadales bacterium | reverse complement strand
GGTGCGATGGAACGCCATGGTGAGCGCTTCGCCGAACCGCTTGGCCTCGTCATAGACGCTGCGGGGCCCGATCGGGTTCACGTTCCCCCAGTAGGTCTCGCGCTGCGGATGCTCGGCCGGATCGCCATACACCTCGGAAGTCGAGGCCAGGAGAAAGCGCGCCTGCTTCACCCGGGCCAGTTCGAGCGCCCGCAGCGTTCCCACCGAACCGACCAGCAGTGTCTGGATCGGGAGCCGCAGGTAATCCACCGGGCTGGCCGGAGAGGCCAGATGCAGAACCCCATCCAGCGGTCCTTCCACGTCGAAGGGCTCCACGACGTCCCGTTCCAGCAGCCGGAACCGGGGCTCCGGTTCCAGATGGGAGAGATTGTCGCGTGACCCGGTGGCGAAGTTGTCGATCCCCACGACCTCGGCCCCGTCGGCCAGCCAGCGGTCGACCAGGTGCGAGCCCAGGAAGCCGGCGGCCCCGGTGATCAGCACTCTCATGAGGCCGGCCTTCCCACGCAGGTGTAGGCAAAGCCGTACCGCCGGAGCCGCTCCGGCTCGAACAGGTTTCTGCCGTCGATGATCAGCGGCCGGCGGAGCAGCTGGCGCATCCGGTCGAAGTTCGGCGTGCGGTACTGGAGCCATTCGGTCACGATCACGAGGGCGTCGGCCCCGCTCAGCGCCTCGTAGGGATCGGCCACGATGGCGATCCGCGCTCCGAACCGTTCCCGCGCGTTGGCGGCGGCGTGGGGATCGTGGGCGGTGACCTGCGCGCCCCGCTGGAGCAGGCCCTCCACCAGCGGGATGGCCGGGCTCTCCCGGATGTCGTCGGTGCCGGCCTTGAACGCCAGTCCCCACAGGGCCACCCGGCATCCCTCGAGCGACTCGCCCAGCGCCGCGGTCACCTTGCGCAGCAGAAGACCTTTCTGCCGGTCGTTCACGGTCTCGATCGCCTCGAACAGCTCGGGAAACATTCCGGCGCCCCTCGCCGTGGCAATCAGGGCCTTCACGTCCTTGGGGAAGCAGCTCCCCCCATATCCCGGACCGGGAAAGAGAAACGCCGGACCGATCCGGCGATCGGTCGCCATGCCCCGGCGCACCAGGTCCACGTCGGCGCCCACCCGCTCGCACAGCTCGGCCATCTGGTTCATGAAGGAGATCCGGCCGGCCAGCATGGCATTGGCCGCATACTTCGTCAGCTCGGCCGAGGCGATATCCATGAACAGGAGCGGATTCCCGGTGCGCACGTAGGGCTGGTAAAGCTCCTCCATGACGTCGCGGGCCTCGGACGAGTCCACCCCGATGACGACCCGGTCGGGCTTCATGAAGTCGTCCACCGCCCCTCCCTGCTTCAGGAACTCCGGGTTGGAGGCCATGAAGAACGGTGCGTCACTCATCGCCCGGATCTCGACGCGCACCTTCTCCGACGTGCCCACCGGCACGGTGGACTTGGTGACGATGACCTTCGGCCCGTTCAGATGCCGGCCGATCTGGCGCGCGACTTCGAGGACCTGGGACAGATCGGCGGCGCCGCTCTGCTCATGCGGTGTCCCCACGGCAATGATGACCACCCGGCCGTGCTCGATGGCCGGGCCGACTTCGGTGGTGAACCGCAGCCGCCCTTCCGCCTGGTTCTCCCGAACCAGCTCTTCCAGCCCGGGCTCGAAAATCGGCACGTCGTTGTTGCGCAACCGCTCGATCTTGCCGGCGTTGACGTCGGCGCAGATGACGTCATTGCCGGTCTCTGCCAGGCAGGTGGCGGTGACCAGCCCCACGTATCCCGAACCCACCACCGTCACCTGCATCGGTCAGCCGTTCCGGCGCAAGGCGTTCCGGGTATCGACCACGATCGGCGCGTGCCGGCGCACCATGTCGTAATCCACGCCCGAGTGGTCGGTCACGATCATCACGGCGTCGAACCGGTCCAGGGTTTCGGCCGTGAGGGGCGAAGAGTGCCGTTCGATCCCGTCCTCGGTGAACGTCGTCACCCACGGATCGTGGTAGGACACGTGGGCCCCCTGCGCCTCGAGCAGCCGGATGATGTCCAGGGCGGGACTTTCCCGCAGGTCGTCGATGTCCTTCTTGTAGGCCACACCCAGCACCAGCACGCGGGAGCCTTTCACCGCCCGGGCGGACTGGTTGAGGGCTTCGCCCAGCTTCTGGACCCAGAACTGGGGCATCTCGGAGTTGAGCTCGCCCGCGAGGTCGATGAAGCGGGTCTTGTAGTTCAAGCCGCGCATCTTCCACGCGAGGTAGTGAGGATCGATCGGAATGCAGTGGCCGCCCACCCCCGGCCCGGGGGTGAACTTCATGAAGCCGAACGGTTTGGTGGCCGCAGCGTCGATCACTTCCCACACGTCCACGCCCAGCTTGTCGCAGACGATCGCCATCTCGTTCACCAGGCCGATGTTCACGCTCCGGAAGGTGTTTTCCAGCAGCTTCACCAGCTCCGCCGTTTCGATCGAGGAAACCGGGACGATCCGTTCGATCGCCGGCTGATAGAGCGCGGCCACCACCCGGGTGCAGTCGGGGGTGATGCCCCCGACCACCTTGGGGGTGTTCCGGGTGTGCCAGGTGGGATTGCCGGGATCCACCCGCTCGGGACTGAACGCGAGAAAGAAATCCTTCCCCGCCGTCAGGCCCGTGCTGGTGAGCGCCGGGAGCATCACCTCCCGGGTGGTCCCGGGATAGGTCGTGCTCTCCAGCACGATGGCCTGGCCCGGACG
>DASTEX010000436.1:0-2451 GCA_035709185.1 Gemmatimonadales bacterium | reverse complement strand
TGTCAGCGGCCACGCCACCCTGCGGCTGGGAGCGCTCCGGTTGAGGGGCATGGAGCTCGCTCCGTCGCGGGTTACGGCGCGAGTCGATTCCGGGATCGCCCGGTATCATCTCGAAGGCGCGCTGCTGCCCTGGGTCAGAGTGACCGGGGAAGGAACGCTCGCGCTCTTTCGTGAGATACCCTCGTATACCGTCGCGCTGCGGCTGTCCCAGGAGCAAGTGGTGCCGGATTCCGGCCCCCTCCAGGTTCGAAACCTCATCGCGCAGATCCGGGGCCGGGGCCACGGATTCACCAGCGCCCGGCGGGAAGGCAACGCGACCATCGGGCTGGAAGGCCACATCGGCGCGGCTCCTATAGCCGATGCCCGCGGCGAGGTCAGCTGGCAGCGCGATCGGGCCTCGGTGAGGTTGTCGGCCCGGCTGACGGGAGATCGCGCGCTGCTGGACAGCGTCGGCACCCGCCTGGAATGGCGGGGCGGGAACGCGGACATCCGGCTGTCGTTTGCCAACCTGGATCTGTCCCGGGCCACGCCCACGCTTCCGGCTTCCCGGCTGGACGGTTCGGCCCGGTTCGGCCTGCGGCCCGGCCCGCCCGAGCGGATGACCGGGCGAGGGAGCATCGACCTCCACGGCGAATCGTTAGGCGCCCGTCCGGTCGGGCCGGGGCGGTTCGCCCTCGCGCTCGAGCGGGGCCTTGTGACCCTGGAAGGGACGCTCCAGGCGCTCGCGGGAAGGATGCAAATGACCGCGTCTGCCCGGCCCTTCGATCCCGTTCCCGCCTTCGACCTTGACCGGTTGCGGTTCGAGGCGGTCGAGCTCGCCTCGGTGACCGGCGGTCGGGTCCGGGACCCGCTTTCCGGTACGCTGACCGCGAGGGGCACGCTCCCCCCCGATTCGCTGCCACAGATCACCGGACGGCTCGCAATCGACGACGGACCCTTCAGGCGAGGCCGGCTCGATACCCTGTCTGCCACATTCGGGATTCAGGGCCGGGAGCTGCGGCTCGAGGCGACCGCCCGGACCGGCGAAGGTGAAATCGCGCTGAGCGGCGAGAGCGAGTTGCTGCCGAACGGGGACAACGGCGACAACGGATCGTGGACCTTCGGACCTACCGTGGTCGACGGCCGGTTCAACCTGCCCGATCTCGCCGCGCTCGTCGCGGACAGCGGAACCGGCGGGGTGGCCGGCCGGATTCATCTCACGGGGCAGGGAACCGATCCCGAAACGATGCAGTGGAGCGCCCGGGCGGGGTTGTCGGGACGCTGGGAACAGGCCCGGCTCGATTCACTCCGGCTCGAGGGACGGATCGCCCGGGGCCGGCTCACGGTGGATACCCTCCTCGTCGCTTCGAACCTGCTGCGCGGTGGCGGCGGCGGGAGTACCCCCATTACCGGATCCGGCAGCGGTCCGGGAGATACCGTATCCGTACGGCTCGTGGCGGACACGACGGCGCCCGCCGCCCTGAGCGGACTGCTTGGCATCGATCCCTTGAGTGCCCGGGTCGGGAGCATCGAGGTTCTGGCGTGGCACGCAGAACAGAAGGTGCAGCTCAAGGGCAGCGTCAGCTTCGGCGGTCTGATCGCCGGCGCCGGAGGGGCCGACTCGCTGGACATCAATGCCGGCGCCGCACTCAGCCGGGCCGGGATCACGGACCTGAACGGCACCATGACCGGGTTGCGCGTGGCCTGGGGCCGGATGGAGCTGGAACGGCTCGAAGCCCGTCTCGATAGCGACGGCAACCATTTCACCTTCGAGGGCAAGGCCCTCCGCGACAACCAGCATGAATTCGACGTTGCGGCCCACGGCGTCGCCGGCGAGCGGAAGCTTTTCTTCTCCGGCTTCGGGTTCGGCTTCGGCGAAATCCGATGGGCCCTCACGGACACGGCCAGCGTCTCGTGGGGCGACCGCATCGTGGTGAGCGACTTCGACCTGCGGGACGGAGACCGCCGCCTCTCCATCGAGGGGCATCTGGATCGCCAGGCGACCCAGGCGCTCACCCTCCAGCTCGATTCCGTGCCGCTCATCCGGTTTGCCGAGTTCGCCGGCATCGAGGGGATGGACGCCGTCCTCCACGGCACCATTCGAGTTGACGGACCCGCCGCCGGGCCTGGCCTGCACACCGCCCTGACGCTCAGCCGGCAGTCCGTGACGGCGCGGCTGGCCACCCGGCCGGCCGGCGGCCAGGTGCGGGTGGATCTGGAGCTTGCCGCCGACCAGGGCCGGAACCTCACCGTACAAGGCACGTTGCCTAACAGGTTGTCGCTGTTGCGCCACCCGCCGCCGCGGGTCCGCGAGCGTGAGGCCCTGTCACTCGCCATCCGGTCGGGCGGATTTCCCCTCGACTGGCTGACCCCCTTCCTGCAGGGGTTCGGGGTGGACCGGCTGGCCGGGCTGCTGCAGGCCGACGCGCGGATCGAAGGGACGGTGGCCAGCCCGCGCGCCTCCGGCACCAT
>DASTEX010000435.1:0-8415 GCA_035709185.1 Gemmatimonadales bacterium | reverse complement strand
ACAGCCACCGGAGCCGGTCCGGTTCCCAGCGGTGGACCCTATGGCCGCGAGGCGGTTCAGGACAGCGGCGAAGCACGGCAGCAGCGGAAGGGCAAGGGTTCGGGTGGGATGTCCGCCAGAATGGGCGGTCCTTCCGTGCCGGCTCCCGATCAGTCAATCACGGGATACGAGTTACGGGTTGCCGATCCCACGCTTCAGGCTGGGTACCGCCTGGTATCCAGCTCCCGAGTCACCCTGTCAGCGGCGTTAACCGCCAAACTGCCGGTGGCGGACTCGACCGTCGGGACCGGGGAGTGGGACGTGGGCGGCTCGGCGTCGATGACCGTGTTGCTCTCACCGCGAGTCACGGCCGGCCTGGACGCATCCTGGTGGCGCCTGGGCGACATGGAGGATTTCGATTTCCGGGATCCTCTTTCGGGAACTGCCAGCCTCGGCATGATCCTCGGTGGTCGCTGGGCCGGTCTCGCCTCGTTCACCGCAGCGACCTCTGCGCTGGAGGGATACGATCCACCGCTGATCATCAGCGCGGCGCTGAGCCGCGTCACCGGGGCGGGAATCGTGGGTTTGAATCTCTCGGCGGGACTCACCGAAACCGTTCCCGACTTCGGGGTCGCCGTTCTCTGGTCGTTCCGGGTCTCCCGATAGCCGGTTCCCACCTCCGATCTGCTCCGACCGGGCACCGATCGTTCAGTTCACAGGTATTATCCCCAGACGACTGAACCTCCTCCAATTACCTCCGGGAGCACCACGTGAACGCCCGTCATCATCTGCGCTATCCGGTACCCTCCGGTCTCCGTCGGGCGATGCTGCCGGTGCTGCTGGCGTCGGCAGCGGCGGCGCAGCCGGCCCCGGAGGTACGACGGCAGATCGAGAACGACGTCTGGATCCCGCTGATGCGGGCCTCGGTTGCCTTTGATGCCGAAGGGTTCCTGGCGGTGCAGTCGAACGATTTGATTCGGGTCTCAGTGGATGCGGGAGAGGTGTACGGCCGGGACCGTTACCAGCGGGAGATCCGGGAAGGCTTTCCCCGGGCCAGGGCCCGCGGGATCACCCGGAAGAACGAAATCAGGTTTCTCCAGCGGCTCGCGTCGGACAGCCTGGCCTGGGAAACCGGCTACTTCCGCTCGCAGGTCCGGATGCCGGATGGCGAAGAACGGGTGCGGTATACCCGGTTCGAGATGGTGCTGCGGAAGGAAGATGGGAAGTGGAGGATTCTGGTGGATAAGGATACGGCGGACGAGGGCAAGATTACTGAAGCGATGTTCCGTGCCGCCAATCCACCGGTCGATTGCAGGTTGCAGAGTGTAGAGTGTAGAGTGTAGAGTGTAGAAGTATTCGCGATTGTGGGACTTGGTAACGCGAGGCCGGCACGCCGCACTTCTGCAATCTGCACTCTACACTCTGCTCAGCAATCTGTCCTCTGCAATCAGTAGCGCAGAATCTCCTGCATCGCCGCCTTGAGATCCCCCACCTGCGGCAGAATCACATCTTCCAGTTCCGGCGCATAGGCCACGAAGGTATCGGTGGAAGCCACCCGCTTCACCGGCGCGTCGAGCCAGGCGAACGTCTGGTCGGCAATGCGCGCGGCCAGCTCCGCTCCATAGCCCCACGATAGCGCGTCCTCGTAGGCCACGATCACCCGGCTGGTCTTCCGGACCGAGGTCTCGATGGTCTCCCAGTCCACCGGCGACAGACTGCGAAGGTCGATCACCTCCACCGAGGCGCCGCTTTCCTCCTCCAGCTCCTTGGCCGCGACCAGCGTGCGCTGGACCACCGCGCCATAGGTGACCACCGTGAGGTCGGTCCCTGCCCGCACTACCTTGGCCTTGCCGAAGGGGATCATGAAGTTGGGACCGGGATACGGCGCCTTGTTGTAGGTCTGCCGGTAGAGATGCTTGTGCTCCAGGAAGAGCACCGGGTCCTCGCACCGGATGGCGGTGCGCAGGAGGCCGTTGGCATCGAGGGCCGTGCTGGGGCAGATCACTCTGAGGCCCGGCACACTGGTGAACACGGTTGCGCCGGTCTGGGAGTGATACGGCGCACCACCCTTGAGGTACCCGCCGTAGGTGGTCCGCACCACGACCGGACAGGAGAATGCATTGTTGGAACGCCAGCGCATGATCGCCAGCTCATTCCGGAGCTGCATGTAGGCCGGCCAGATGTAGTCGAAGAACTGGATCTCGACCACCGGCTTGAGTCCGCGGGTCGCGAGGCCGATGGCGCGGCCGACGATGTTGGCCTCCGCCAGGGGGCTGTTGTACACCCGGTTGCTGCCGAACGCCTTCTGCAGTCCCCAGGTCACCTTGAAGACGCCGCCCTTCCCCTTCACCTGGCTGAGATGCTGCTCGCGGCTCACGTCGGCCACGTCCTCGCCGAAGACGACGATCCGCGGATCGCGGGCCATCTCGTCCTTCATGCACAAATTGAGGAGATCCACCATGGTGGTGGGCTCCCCGGTGAAATGGGGATCGTCCTCGGTGTCGAACTGCTCCGAGGCGGGATCCACATCGGGCGAATAGACGTAGCGGTACACCGTGTCCGTCGCCGGCTGGGGCGACGACAGCGCGATCTCGGTGGCGGTCTCGATCTCGCTGTCGCACTGCGCCCGAATGGCTTCGAGCTCGGCCTCCGACGCGATGCCGTGCTGGAGCAGATAGGCCGGCCAGGTCCTGACCGGATCCCTGGCCGCGTCGGCTTCGCGCTCCGTCGGCGGCCGGTAGAGCACTTCGTCGTCCGAGAGCGAATGACTGTACGGCCGGATGACGTGGGCGTGCACCAGCGCCGGCCCCTTCCGCTGCCGGGCATACTCCACCGCCCGCGAGACGGCGTCGAACGACGCGAGCGGATCGCAGCCTTCCACCTCGTGCACCTGGAGGCAGGGGAACCCGGCCACCAGCTTCGAAACCGACCCGCCCGCGGTCTGGACCTCGATCGGCACCGAGATGGCGTACTTGTTGTCCTGGATCAGGAACACCACCGGCAGCTTGAGATTGCAGGCGGTGTTGAGCGCTTCCCAGAACTCGCCCTCGCTGGTGGTGCCGTCACCCGCCGAGCAGTAGACCACTTCGTCGGCCTTGATCAGCTGATCCCGGTCGGGGATCTGGTCGTTCTGGCTGATCCGGAGCCAGGCCTCGGCTGCGCCCACGGCCTGAAGGAACTGGGTCCCGGTAGGACTGGAGCTGCTGACGATGTTGAGCGCTTTGTGGCCCCAGTGCGAGGGCATCTGCCGCCCGCCCGAATTGGGATCGTCCGCCGCGCCTACGGCGGAGAGCAGCATCTCGGTGGGCGACATGCCCAGGCCGAGACAGAGGGCCCGGTCGCGATAATAGGGATAGAACCAGTCGTAGCCGGGCCGGAACACCTTCGCGGCGGCCGCCAGGACCGCCTCGTGTCCGGCGCCGGAAATCTGGAAGAAGATCTTGTTCTGGCGTTTGAGCTGAATCTCCTTGTCGTCCAGCCGGCGGGAGAGGTAAATCAGCCGGTAGAGATCCAGCAGGTCCGCCTTGTCCAGGCGGCTCGAGGCCCGAGTGCGGGCAGCGGGTCGTGTGGCCATGCCCTAAAATAGACGGTCAGACGGTCAGACGGTCAGTGATAGACGAGCTCGGCCAAGGCGTGGAGCCGGCCCGCCCGCATCACGTGCTTCCGGGAGCGGAATGCCTTCACGTCCTGCCGCGGGTCCTCGGTCAGCACCAGCAGGTCGGCCAGCTTGCCCGCCTCCAGGGTCCCGAAGTCCTTGAGCCGGCCCATGGCCATGGCGCCATTCCGGGTCGACATGACGATGATCTCGGCCGCCGGGATCCCGGCCGCCTGCATCGCTTCCAACTCGGAGAAGATGGAGGGGCCGTGCAGCGTGAGCGGATTGCCGGCGTCGGTGGCCGTCGCGATGGTCCCGCCCGCCGCATGCACCCGCCGGATGTTTTCGGCCATGATGGTCCGGCCGGCTCCCACCTGTTCCAGTCGCCGGAAGACCATATCGACCGAGCCGGCGCCCGCCGGTCGAAGCGCGCGAAGCGGCTCGACGTTGGCCACCTTGGCGCGGGTTTCGGGATCGACACAGCCGCCGCCGTCATCGAACGGATAGGGCGCGGCCAGATCGATGCTCGCGATGGCCCGGGTCCAGTTGCCCCCCACTACCAGGGTCGGTGAGTAGATGGCGCGATTGCGGGCCAGCAGATCGAGGAATTCCTGGTCGACCGGCTGATCCTGGACGCTGTGCACCAGCAACACGGCCCCGGCACGCAGCGACACCTTCGCTTCCCGCAGTCCCGTGGCATGAACGATCAGGTCCAGTCCGGCCGCCTTCGCTGCAGCGCCCACCTCCATCATGCGCCCGTCCAGTTCCTCTCGTCTCGCCGGCGGCGGCGCCAGGTACCAGACCTTCACCGCGGTGGAGCCCATCGTCTTGAGCCGGGCCACACTGGATTGCACCTCTTCCGCGGTCGACATTGGAAGGAAGGTGTAGTACTCGTCGTCGGCCCGGAGCAGAGTCCGCGGCGCATGCGTGATCAGCGGACCGGCAGCCCGTACGTGAGTCGCCGAGGCGTTGGTTTCCGCCGCCCCCGGAAGCCCGGTGGTCCAGGGATGACCGCCCACGTCGAAAACCGCCGTGATCCCGCTGCAGAGATAGCTGCGATACCACCGGTCCGGATTGGCCCGGAGCGACCTCGCCGTCTCGGCATAGGGATAGAGAGCCGGCGCACTGATACCATCCGGCCGGCCGTCGACCCAGCCGGTCTGGCTGAAATGCACGTGCGCATCCACCAGTCCCGGGGTGACGAATCGTCCCGCAACATCTACCCGGCTGGCATTGGCGGGCACCGGACAGGCGGCCGCGGTCCCGGCACAGGTGATCCGGTCGCCCGTCACCACTACAACCGAGTGCTCGACGGCGGGGCGCCCGGTGCCGTCGATGAGAGTGGCGCCGACCAGAGCGGTCGTCTGGGCCTGTGCCGGTGGCGCCAGCACCGATGCAACGACGAGCCCCAGGATCCGGCTACTTCTCATAGACGATCCTCCCGCCGACCACCGTTCCCGTCACTTTCGCGTCCTTGATCTGCCCCGGGTTCACGCTGGCGATGTCCTGATCGAGCACCACCAGATCCGCCTTCATCCCGGCCTTCAGAACGCCGGTTCGATCAAAGTACAGGCCCCATGCATTGGCAGCCGTGTAGGCTCGCAGCGCCTCTTCCACCGTGATCTTCTCCTCGGGCACCCAGCCGTCCGGGTTCTTGCCGTCGAGGGTCTGCCGGGTCACCGCGGCATAGACGCCCTGGATCGGATCGAGCGGGGCCACCGGTGCGTCACTACCGAAGGCCAGGCGGGCGCCGGAATCGAGCAGCGAACGGAACGCATACGTGGTCTTGATCCGCTCGGGACCGATTCGCTTCTCGGCCCAGCGGCCGTCATCGATGGCGTGGTACGGCTGCATGGAAGCCTGCACCCCCATTGCGGCAAACCGGGCAATCTCTTCGCGCCGGAGGTGCTGCGCGTGCTCCACCTTGAAGCGTCTTTCCCTCGGGCCGTTCGCCTTCGTCACGCTGTCGAACACGTCCAGCAGCCAGGCGTTGGCCCGGTCACCGATGGCGTGCACCACTACCTGCAGTCCGGCCGAGTCGGCCTTCCCGATCCAGAGTCGCAGGGAGTCGACGTCGACCACGGTGAGGCCGCTGGTGTGCCGGGCATCGCTGTAGGGCTGAAAGAACCAGGCGGTGGTCGAGCCCAGCGAGCCGTCCACCATGCCCTTCACCCCCGCTACCCGGAGCAGGTCGTCACCCGGGCCGTTCACTCGCAGGGTCTCCGCGGCGTTGCGCCAGTCGCTGGCGAGGGGATAGGCCGACACCCGGAGGGTCAGGGTTCCTTGCGCATGCGCCCGCTTGAGAGCGGCAATCTCGGGCCAGCTCGCCGAGACGAACGAAACGGCCGTGACGCCGTGTTGAGCGGCGTCCGCCATGGCCCGGGCCAGGGCCGAGTCCAGCTGGCTTTCCGAAGGCGCGGGCACAGCGGCGGCGACCAGCCCCATGGCCGCGTCGCGGAATATCCCTGTGAGGTTGCCGGCCTGGTCCCGCCCGATCTCGCCCCCCGGCACCTCGCCGGTACTCCGGCCCAGCCCGGCCGCCCGCAACGCAGCCGAGTTGGCGAAGATCATGTGCCCGTCGTAGCGATCGACCATGACCGGATTGTCGGGCGTCACCGAATCGACCCATTCCTTCCGCGGCAGCGTTGCGCCGGGAAAGCGCTCGTGATCCCAGTTGCCGCCGCGAATCCACTCGCCGGGCGTGAGCCGCCTGGCGTACTCGGCGATGCGGCGGGTGAATTCCTCGGGCGAATCCGCGTCGCGCAAATCCACCGAGGCGAGGGTTTCACCCCACCCCAGGAAGTGAGTGTGATCGTCCTGGAAACCGGGCATCACGAAGGCGCCGCGGAGAATCCGGGTGCCGTCGCCGGCCGACTGCAGCAAGGGCGTCGAGTCGCCGATCGCGGTGATCAGGTCGCCCTGCACCGCCACGGCCTGGGCCCACGGCTGAGCGGAATCACCGGTCCAGACCCGGCCCACCGCGATCAGGTCGGCGGGAGGAGTCGAGGTGCAGGCGGCAAGGACGAGAAGGGATGAAGCGAGTCGAAGGGAGTCACAGAGAATGGATTGCATTCAGGGCCGCCTCGTCGCGAGTCGCCGGAGGGCTTCGAGTTTTTCCAAGGCGCTCGATTCCTGTTTCTGGGCCGCGGGCGCTACGGCGAACAGATCCCGGATATCGAGCAGGATTTCCAGCATCAGCTGGTCCCGCATGTAGGCGTTGTCGAGCTCGGCCATGCGGTACTGATCATCGGCGGCCCGGGCGCGGTCGAACGACTCCCGGTAGATCGCCTCGAGATTCGAGAGGATGCGGTCCCTGCTGCGCATGAAGTCGGATGGGAGACAGGAGGCTGAAGTATGGTGACGGGCGAGGAGAAATGCGAGCAGAATCCGGGCAGGTGCCCAGCTCTGCATCACTCGGTTGCCGTTGGGAACAACCCGGGTGGCGGGGCGGGCTCGCGCCCGCTACCCTTCGCCAACCCAGCGAACCCGTAACCCCATGCCGCTCGCAGAGTACCAGTCCCGGGTCCACACCTGGATCTCCCAGTTCGAAGAGGGGTATTTCCACCCGTTGACCAACCTGGCGCGGCTGTCCGAGGAGGTGGGGGAACTGGCCCGCGAGGTGAATCACCGGTTCGGCCAGAAGACCCGGAAGAAGGAGGAGCCGGAAGGTGATCTGGCGATGGAGATGGCAGACATCATCTTTGTATTGATCTGCATGGCGAACCGGGAAGGGATCGACCTGGACGCGGCGTTCGAGCAGATGATGGCCAAGGTGGAACACCGGGACCGGACCCGCTGGACCAGACGGGCTGACGGACTGACAGACTGACCGACAGGCGGACAGTGAACTCCTGGTACTTACCAAGCTCCTTCTTGCCGGGTCTGCTGGCCTGCGGGCTCATCCTGACGGCGTGCAGCAAGCGCGAGGCGCAGACGGCGGAGCCGTTGCCCGAGCGGATGAGCCGGCTGGCCGCGGCCGGAGATACCACTGCCCTGGGCGAGCTGGCGCTGGACCAGTGCCGCGAGCGAACCGGGCGGGACCGGAAGGAATGCTACGAGAATTACTTCGTCGATCTCTCCGACAGCGGCCGGGTGGCGGTAGCCCTGGGTGCGCTGGCGGTACTGGCGGACGAGGACAAGCAGGTCAAGGCCGACGGGCACGTCTACACCCACCTGATCGGCATCAAGGCCTGGAAGCAGGGCCGCGACATCGGGTCGGTCTTTGCCAGCTGTAACGGGCTGTTTCAGTCAGGCTGCTACCACGGCGTGATCCAGGCCTACTTCACCAGTGACGGTTCGGTGGACTCGGCCGAGGTGGCCAGGCTGTGCGACCAGGTGGAAGGCAATACCCGCAACCTGTGGCTGCGATTCCAATGCGTGCACGGGATCGGCCACGGCCTCGAGATGATCTGGAACTGGGACCTGATCAAGGCACTGGAGGGTTGCGACTGGCTGCTCACCAACTGGGACCGGCAGAGCTGTTATGGCGGGGCCTTCATGGAGAACGCGGTGGCCTCCATGCCGGGAGGCCATCATGCGCCCGCCCGGGTGCTGGCTGAACGAGCCGACTCCGCGGCGGGCGATGCGGCAGCACCCGAAGACCATGGCAGTCACGGGGATCACGGGCTGGATCCCGGCGCGGTCCGGTTCAAGATGCGCGACTCCAGCAACACGCACTATCCCTGCAATATCGTGGACCCGAGGTACGCCAGTGCCTGCTACATGCTCCAGGGCGGGGTGATCCTGGAGTATCACGATTACGATTTCGCCAAGGCCGCCGCCGACTGCGACACCGCGACCCCGGAGGTCCGGCACCTCTGCTACCTGAGTATGGGCACCAT
>DASTEX010000434.1:0-7884 GCA_035709185.1 Gemmatimonadales bacterium | reverse complement strand
CGCCCTGAGGAGGGCGCCGAGGACGACGATGATGATGAGCGTTACCAGCGGCCCGGCCAGGGCGACCACGATCTCCTGCTTCGGCTCGTCCGGCATCCGCTCCAGGCGGGCCAGGCCGCCAATCGGCGACAGGAGGACTTCGGGGGTCCGGATGCCGTAGCGGCGCGCCGCCAGGATGTGGCCGAACTCGTGGAGCAGCACACAGAGGAACACCAGCAACAGGAAGAGCGTACTGGTAATGGCCGCATTCAAGCCGCCGACCGCGTAGGCCGGCACCGCTATCCAGGCGAGCAGGAAAAGGAAGGTGACGTGGAGCCTTACCTCGGTTCCCAGAATCGTCACTATACGGTAGGACCAGCGCACCCAGGACGCTCGCAGTCGGTTCTCGTTGTATAATACTCCGCCGACAGGGAAAGGAGCCGCGCCATCACCTCCACCGAATGGTCGATCAAGGACGCCGAGAAGCTCTACAACATGCTCGGCTGGGGGTTGGGCTACTTCCGGATCAACGCCGAGGGGCACGTGATGGTGCACCCCGACCGGGACCCTGCCCGCGGGATCGATCTCTACCGGCTGGCCCTGGATCTCAACGCGCAGGGCATCGCATTCCCTCTCCTCCTCCGGTTTTCGGACATCCTCAAGGCTCGCATCGGCGAGCTCCAGAGCCAGTTCCGGCGCGCCATCGAGGAGCACGGCTACGAAGGCACCTACACCACGGTGTACCCGATCAAGGTCAATCAGCAGCGCCATGTGGTGGAGGAGATCGTCGAGTTCGGAACCGAGTTCGGTGTGGGACTGGAGTGCGGCAGCAAGCCCGAGCTCCAGGCGGTGCTGGGACTGGCCGAGCGGACCGACCACCTGATCGTCTGCAACGGCTACAAGGACGAGGAATTCATGCGGCTGGCCCTGATGGGCCGGCGCCTGGGCCACCAGGTGTTCATCGTCCTGGAGCAGCTGGGAGAGCTGGATGAGGTTCTGCGCGTGGCCGACGAGATGGGCATCCAGCCGATGCTGGGGGTCCGGATCAAGCTCGCGGCCGAAGGGTCCGGGCGCTGGGCCAAGAGCGGCGGAGAGAAATCCAAGTTTGGACTCTCGGCTCCCCAGCTGATCCGGCTTCTGGGCCGGCTGGAAGAGCTGGGCCAGAAGGACCTCCTGCGCCTGGTGCATTTCCACCTCGGCAGCCAGATCCCCGACATCCGGAACGTGAAGAAGGGCCTGGAGGAGATCGGCCGCTACTACGCCGAGATCCGTGACATGGGCTTCAACCTCACCCATGTGGATGTGGGCGGCGGACTGGGCGTGGACTACGACGGCTCCCGGTCCACCCGGCCCGCCAGCGTGAACTACACCCTGGGCGAGTACGCCAACGACGTGGTGTATCTGCTGGGCAATACCTGCCGGCAGCTCGGGCTCCCCATGCCGAACATCATCTCGGAATCGGGCCGGGCCCTGACGGCCCACCACGCGCTGCTGCTGATCAACGTGACGGACGTCGAGGCCCAGACTGAGCCCCAGGTGCCGGTGGTGGACCGGAAGAAATCGCACAAGGTCCTGAAGGAGCTCAAGGAGAACTACGACTCACTGGCGCTGGCCAACGTGGACGAGGCCTTCCACGACGCCCTCTTCGCGAAGGAGCGGGCCCAGGAGCTCTTCGCCTCCGACGCCATCACGCTCAAGGAGCTGGCCGATATCGAGGAGTATTACCTCGCCACGATCAACGCCATCGCCCGGCTGATCGCGCACGACAAGCAGGCCTATCCCGACATCCAGAATCACCTGGAAGCCGCGCTGGTCGACCGGTACTTCTGCAACTTCTCGGTCTTCCAGTCGCTGCCGGACAACTGGGCCATCGACCAGCTGTTTCCGATCATGCCGATTCACCGGCTGCTGGAAGTCCCCGACCGCCGGGGCACGCTCCAGGACATCACCTGCGACTCCGACGGGGTGATCGACCGTTTCGCCGGTGGAAGGCGCGGCAAGCCGTCACTGGAGCTGCACCGCTGGAAGGAAGGAGAGCCCTACATCCTGGGCATCTTCCTGACCGGGGCATACCAGGAAATCCTGGGCGACCTGCACAACCTGTTCGGGGATACCAACGCGGTTCACATCAAGATGACCAACGGCACCTACGAGGTGTCGGACCTGGTGGAAGGCGACACCGTCACCGAGGTGCTGAATTACGTGCAGTTCCGGGCCAATGACCTGATGGCCACGTTCCGGCGCAAGGTGGCGAATGCGAAGGACCTTTCCCGCAACGACGCCAACGCGTTCATTGCCGACTACCTGGCCGGTCTCGAGGGCTACACCTACCTCGAAGGCGACGTGCCGCGGGAATGGAAACTGGAGACCGAGCGGGAGCCGGCCGCGGTGGGGCAAATCAAGGACTAAGGGCTCGGGACTTAGGACTTGGTGGCTTCCGGGGCCCTTGAGGCTCCGACGGCCCTCATCAGCGTGGTTCCTTGTCTGCTTAGTCCTAAGTCCTAAGTCCTTTGTTCGAGTGGCACGAAGGCCCGCTCCTCGTAGCCGGTGTAGACCTGCCGCGGCCGGGCAATCTTCTGTTCCTTGTCCATCAGCATCTCTTCCCACTGGGCCAGCCAGCCGGGCAGGCGGCCCACCGCGAACAGCACCGTGAAGTAATCCGTGGGATACCCCATTGCCTGGTAGATCAGGCCGGAATAGAAGTCGACGTTGGGGTAGAGCTTCCGCTTGATGAAGTACTCGTCTTCCAGGGCAATCCGCTCCAGCTCCAGCGCGATTTCGAGCTTGGGACTGAGGCCGGTCTCGGCGAACACTTCGTCCGCGGTCTGCTTGATCAGCTTGGCCCGCGGGTCGTAGCTCTTGTAGACCCGGTGGCCGAAGCCCATCAGGCGGCCTTCGCCCCGCTTCACCTTCTCGATGAAGGCGGGGATGTTCTTCTTGTCCGCGATCTCGTCCAGCATGGTCAGCACCGCCTCGTTGGCGCCGCCGTGGAGCGGGCCGTAGAGCGCGGCGATGCCGGCCGAGACGGCCGAGAAGGGATCGACGTGGGATGAGCCGACCGAGCGGACCGCGCTGGTGGAACAGTTCTGCTCGTGGTCGGCGTGGAGGATCAGGAGGATCTCCAGGGCCCGCTGGAGCACCCGGTTGGGTTCGTGCTTCCCGCCGATCGAGAACATCATGTTGACGTAGTTGCCGATGTATTCCAGATCGTTGCGGGGGAACTCGTACGGCAGACCCCGGGAGTGGCGGAAGATGAAAGCTGCGATGGTCGGCAGCTTGGCCATCAGCCGCACCCGCTGGGTATAGCGGCTGGTCGGATCCGCGATGCTCTTGGCATCGGGATAGAAGGTGGACAGCGCGCCCACCGCGCCGAGCAGCATCCCCATCGGGTGGGCGTCGTAGCGGAAGCCTTCCAGGAACTTGATGATGTTGGTGTGAACGTAAGTGTGGTAGCGGATGTCGGTGGTCCAGCGGTCGAGCTGTTCTCCCGTGGGGAGCTCTCCTTCCGCCAGCAGGTATGCTACCTCCAGGAAGCTGGCCCGCTCGGCCAGCTGCTCGATCGGATACCCCCGATAGCGCAGGATGCCCCGGTCGCCGTCGATATACGTGATGGCGCTCCGGCAGGCTGCCGTGTTCATGAACGCCGGGTCATAGGCCATGAGGCCGAAGTCATCGTCCGACGTCTTGATCTGACGCAGGTCCATCGCCTTGATGGTGCCGTCGGTGATCGGCAGCTCGTAGGACTTGCCGGTGCGATTGTCGGTAACGGAGAGTATTTCGCGAGTCACGGGTCGGCCTTCACAGCGAGGGTCGGCAGATGTTCTTTCAGGCGCGCGAAAGATAGCCACACTCACTCCCGGAGGCAGCCGTTGGCTCGTCCCATCCCGATGGCGGAGCGCGCCCGCGGGCTCCTCGTCGGTCTGGCCCGAGGCCATGCCGGAGCCGCCGGTGCGGAGGACCGGCTGACGGGTGAAGCAGCCCTGGCCGCGATCCTGGCGGAGGAGCTGCTCGAAGCCGAGGTGGATCTCCGGCGCCTGGCCGAGCGCTGGATTGCCTGGAGCCGCCGGGATGGCCGCCGGTTGAGTCCCCGGACGGTCGAGGCCCTGGAGCACCTGGGCCGTTATGACTCGCCCCTCGGGGCGGGACCGGGGATGGACGACGCCGGTCCCCTGGTGCGGATGCTTCCGATCGCCATCGTCACCGCCGCCCAACCGCGCAACCTGGTGAGCGGCACCTGGCACACGGTCATGCTGACCCATCCGGATCCGGCGCTGGCCTGGACCGCGGTGGCGGTGAACGTGGCGGCTGCGCAACTGTTGCGGGGTCATCGGGATTTCCTGCCCGATGTCATCGAGGCGCTCCAGGCCAACGACGCCGCGGGCAAGGTGCTCTCGGCGGTGCGGCGCATTCCCTTCGTGACATTCGGGGAACTGGACGGGGGCGGCGTCGCGGCCCTGGCCGCCACCGAGGCGGCGCTGTGGATCGCCCGGCAGGAATTCAGAGTGGAACGGGCCTTCGCGGGACCCGCCGCCGGTCCGTCGGACCAGGCGGCATTGATCGGGGCCCTGCTGGGGGCGCGGGAAGGGGAACAGGGGCTTCCGCCGGGAACGACCCCTGAGTCGGAACGGCTCCGCTCGCTGGCGAAGCGGCTGGCGACGCCGCGGCCGGCGCCCTGATCAAGCCTGGTTGGCTGCCGGCAGCGTCACCGTGCAGGTGGTTTCGAACCCACCCCGAATGTTGTAGACCGTTCGTACCACCAGCCGGCGGGGCTCCAGCAGCCGGAACAGATCCTCCGCGATACGGGCGGTGGCGTGCTCCTGGAAGATCCCCACGTTGCGATAGCTGGTGACATAGTACTTGAGACTCTTGAGCTCGACGCACCGGTCGGATGGCACGTAGGTGATGTTGAGCCGGGCGAAGTCCGGCAGACCGCTGTAGGGGCAGACCGCACTGAACTCCGGGGTCTCGGTGACGATCTCCTGCTCGGGCCCGCTGTAGGGGAACGTCTCGAGCACCGCGATGTCGATGTGCTCGGGACCCACGAAGGGGATGGTCCTTCCTTCGGCAACTGCCATGCGAGGGCTCCGCCAGCTGTCAGCGATCAGCTGTCAGCTATCAGCAGGGTAAGAGCGCGGAATGCAGACCGTAGACACTTCTACAATCTGCACTCTGCACTCTGCACTCTGCAACGAAGGATTATGCCTTTCCGCGCTCCCACCCCGCTATCCCCTCTTCCAGCCAGGCATGATTCCCCTTGAGGACATCCTGGGCCAGCCGGTAGGTGGGCCCATCGTCGTTGTCGAACACCTGGCCGAACAGGATCCGCACTTTCCGCTGCGCATGCCGGCTGAAGACGTCAGCCATCTCGATCGGTCCCCGGTTGGTCGGATCCTTCCGGACCATGGCCAGGGCGCGGGAGCAGGCGGCCGAAACCGCGAGCAGCTCGGCGCCGATCTCCACCAGCCGGAAGAGCACCGCTTGACGCCGTTCGAGCCTGGGCCCGAACCGGATCATCGCATGGAACAGGGAGCGGGCCAGTCTGCGTGCGGCCCGGTTCACGAAACGGATATGCCCCGCCAGGACGCCGAACTCGCTGTAGCGGGGCCAGCGGCCCCAGCCCAGCCAGAGCCGGGGGTACCACGTGGCATAGAACCCGGCGGCGCGGAAGAGGGCCTTCACCTTCTTTCCCGTCGGCGTCTTGGGGTTGATCAGGTCGCCCGCGACCGACAGGTGGGTGTCCACCGCCTCCCGGGCGATGAACAGCCGCATGATCTCGCTCGAGCCCTCGAAGATCAGATTGATCCGCCAGTCGCGCATCATCCGCTCCACCGGATCGGGCCGCTCCCCGCGGTCCCGGAGGGAGTCGGCCGTTTCATAACCACGGCCGCCCTTGATCTGCATCAGCTCGTCGACGATGTGCCAGCCGACCTCCGTGTTCCACATCTTGGCAATGGCGGCTTCGAGGCGGATGTCGGTCCCGGCCCGGTCCGCCAGCAGGGAGGCAAGATCGGCGACCGCCTCCATGGCAAAGGTCTCGGCGGCCATCCGGCCGAGCTTCTGCGCGATGGCGTCGTGCTTGCCGACCGCCTGGCCCCACTGCACCCGTTCCGCCGCCCACCGGCGGGCGATCTCGACCGCGCGCTTGGCACCGGCGGCGCAGCCGGCCGGGATCGTGAGCCGACCGGTGTTGAGCGTGACCAGGGCCAGCTTGAGACCTTTGCCCTCACCCCAGAGCACGTTTTCCACCGGCACCTTCACGTTGGTGAAGCGCAGGATGCCGTTCTCGATGCCGTGCAGCCCCATGAAGTGGAGCCGGCGGACCACCTCCACGCCGGGCCAGTCGGTCTCGACGATGAACGCCGTGATCCTCTTCGGGCCGGTCCGGGCCATTACCACCATCACTTCCGCCACGGTCCCGTTGGTGCACCAGAGCTTCTCGCCGTTCAGGATCCAGTGTTTCCCGTCTTCGCTCAGTGTCGCACTGGTGGAGAGACCCGCCGGATCACTGCCTACGCCCGACTCGGTCAGGGCGAAGGCCGAAATGGCGCCCTGGGCGATCCGGGGGAGGTAACGCCGCTTCTGTTCTTCGCTGCCGAACAGCTTGAGCGGAACCGGGACCCCGATGGACTGGCTGGCGGACAGCAAGGCCGTCAAAGAGCCGTCGACACTGGTGACCATGGCGATGGCTTTGGTGTACATCAGCTGCGACAGGCCCAGTCCGCCGTATTCCTCGGGGATCTTGATGCCGAACGCGCCCATCGCCTTGAGCTCTTCCACCAGCGGGGCAGGGATCTTGTATTCCCGATCGATCAGGTCGGCGTCCACCTTCTCCAGCAGGAAGCGCTCGAGCTTCTCCAGAAACGGTGCCGCCTTGGCGACGTCCTCCGGGGTGGGCTCGGGGAAGGGATGAATCAGATCGAGCCGAAGCCGTCCCTCGAACAGCTCCTTTACGAAACTGTCGTTCCACTCCACCTCGCGGGCCGCTTCGGCGACTTCGCGCGCTTCCTGCTCGCTGACCGGGACTTGGTTCGGCGAACGGATGTCGATGCGGGGTTCCGGGGTTGTCGCGGTCATGGAGTCCTGTCCGGTGGGGTTGAGGTGAGGCGATGGGCAATGCCGTGCAACATCAGGTCGACCACGTGCGCTTTGCGCTCGTCGGCGAAGCCGGGAGCTGCCGGGTCCAGGCCGATCGCCGGGAGATAGGTCCGGCCATGAACCAGGGGAAACCAGCAGAGCGCCACCATGCTGAGCAGAAGGTGTGCCGCCTCGCGCGACCGGCGGTCGTCGAACCCCAGCTCCGCGATGATGGCAGCGAGCGAGGCCTGTCCCGCGGCTCGAGCCAGGTCGGGATATTCGTCGGGCCCATCATCCAGCGCCTGGCGCTCCATCAGCCGGACGAAGTTGGGGCGGGCGCTCAGGAAGTCGAAGTAATCGCGGATGACGCCGGCCAGGATGACCTCGGACGATTCCCGGCTGGCGAGCGCGCGGTCGCGCCCGCTGACCACCGCCTGACGGGCCTCGCCGAAGCAGCGCTCCAAGACGGCGTGCCACAGTTCGGCCTTGGAACCGAAGAAGTACCCCGGCGTACCCCGGGAGACCCCCGCGTGCTGTCCGACGTCGGTCAGGCTGGTGGCGTCATACCCCCGCTCGGCAAACAGCAGCTCAGCCGCGTCGAGAATGCTTTCGCGGCTCCGGGCGGCGTTGCGCTCACTCACCGGGCGGGGCGGTCGGGCTTCGACGGACGGTTGGGCCATAGTATAACTTGCTTGTTGATCAGCAAGTTGTAAAGAGCCTTGTTGCTATCTTCGGAGTATATTCGGTCAGGCGGGCTGGCGGGCGCAGGTTATTCGACGTCCTCGACGTCCTCGACGTCCTCGACGGTCTTCTCCATCTTCGACCATCTTC
>DASTEX010000433.1:0-3467 GCA_035709185.1 Gemmatimonadales bacterium | reverse complement strand
GTCCTGGCGGAGCTGAGCGATTAGGCGGGGGGCTAACGACTCGCGACCAGTGACTCGCGACTTCCGCTCGCGAGCGGCAGCTTGAGGGTCTCCTTCACCGTTTCCAGCACGATGGTGGTGCGGGTGGACATGACCTGCGGGATCACCCCGATCCGCTCCCGGATCAGCCGGTGCAGATCGCGCGGGTCGGACGCGCGCACCTTCACCAGGAAGCAGTCTTCGCCCGCGACATGGTGGACTTCGAGTACCTCGTCGATGGCAGCAAGGGCCTCCGCGGCCCGTTCCCCCACCGGCATTTCGTTGGTTCGCACGAAGACGAACGCGGTGAGCCCCCGGCCCAGCAGCACGGGATCGAGCCGCGCCTCGTAGCCCTTGAGCAGGCCCCGCTCTTCCAGCTTCCGGACCCGCTCGAGCGTGGCCGAGGGCGCCATCCCCACCTCACGCGCGATGTCGGCGTTGGAAATCCGGGCGTTGTCCTGAAGTATCCTCAGGATACGCATATCGGTGTCGTCAATTGTTCCGCTCATGGGTTCCTCCGCCGAACGATTGGTGCCCCGAACAGGTCGGGGACAGTACAATAATCTGCCATGCCACGAACTTCAAGAACAATCTTCTTGACAGGCTGCCAGCTGCATTCCTATTATTCGGCCCCGATGGCTGGTCGGTGAATGTTCAGCGGCAGTCCGGCGGTTTGGGAGAACGTCATGCGTAACACGGTCCGCTCCAACGCCCTCCTGGTCGTGGTCGCCTTCGCCACGGTATACCTGGTCTGGGGCTCGACCTACTGGGCGATCAAGCTCTCCCTGGAGTCCTTCCCCCCCTTCATGCTGGGGGCGGTGCGCTACCTGATCGCCGGCGGACTGATGCTCCTGGTGGCCCGGCTCACTGGGGCGGGGCGTCCCACCCGGGACCACTGGCGGGCCGCGCTGATCACCGGCACGCTGCTGCTGGTCGTGGGAAATGGCGCCGTGATCTTCGCCGAACAGCGGGCCCCGACCGGACTGGTGGCCCTGATCGTCGCCAGTGCGCCGCTCTGGATCGTGCTGCTCGACTGGCTCCGGCCGGGCGGGATCCGGCCAACCGGGATGGTCTTCGCCGGCCTGATGGCCGGCACGGTGGGCGTGGCGCTGCTGGTCGACCCCACCGGCGGCGCGGGCTCGGGAGTACCACTGCGCGAGACCATCCTGCTGGTGATCGGCGCCATGGCGTGGTCCGCCGGATCGCTCTGGTCCAAGCACGCCCACATCCCCGGCTCGGCGATCCTCCTGGTGGCGCTCCAGATGGTGGTGGGCGGCGTGCTGTTCAGCCTCGCCTCGGTCGTGGCGGGAGAGCCGGGCAGCGTGCGACTGGAGAGCCTCTCGGCCAATTCGCTGCTCGGGATCGGTTACCTGATCCTGTTCGGCTCGATTGTCGCCTTCACCGCGTACGTCTGGCTGGTCCGGACCGTGAGCCCGGCCGCCGTGTCCACCTACGCCTACGTGAATCCGGTGGTGGCGGTGGCCATCGGCACCTTCATCGGCGGCGAGGAGCTCACACCCCGGACCATGCTCGCAGCGGCCGTGCTGTTAGGCGCGGTCGTGCTGATTACCGCGGGGCCGGTACTGCGGAGGGCGCGGCAGGCTGAGGTTGCCGTCGCACTCGATACCTAGTCGGAAAGGGCGGAAGAGTCGGAAGAGGCGGAAGAGGCGAAAGGCCACTTCGTCCTTCCGCTTTTCTCTTTCCGTCCCTTTCCGCCCTTTCCGCCCTTTCCGCCCTTTCCGCCTTTTCCGCCTTTTCCGCCTTGAAGGGGGAGAGGATATAATAGGATCATGTATATCGGCCCCGACGCCGCCATGCCCCTCGCCTCGGCCCTCGCGGCCGTGGTCGGTCTGGCGGTCCTGTTCTGGAACAAAACGGTCCTTCTCTTCAAGCGCGCCACCGGCGCCGTCCTCCGCGTTTTCGGACGGAAGTAGCCTCAGCCGGATCGTCGAGCCCCGCTGCCCGTGAGCTCGTCTTTCCAGGGCTTTCGCTCGCGCATCAGTCTCTTCCGCGGCACCGACCGGGAGGGGACCGTCGAGCGCCTTACCGCCGGGGCCAGGCTCAACCCGGCCAACTCCTGGCTGCTGGTCTGCTCGGCCATCCTGGCAAGCATCGGACTCGACGTAAGTTCGCCTGCCGTCATCATCGGAGCCATGCTGATTTCCCCGCTCATGGGGCCGATTCTGGGCGTAGGGCTCGGCATGGGTATCACCAATCGGGCCCTCCTGCAGCACTCACTCCGCGAGCTCGGGTTCGCGACGGTGTTCTGCCTGGTGGCGAGCGGGCTCTACTTCCTGATCTCTCCGCTCGCCACGGCGACCCCCGAGTTGATTGCCCGCACCCGGCCGACCCTGCTCGACGTCGGGGTTGCGTTCTTCGGCGGGGTGGCGGGCATCGTCGCCGGGTCGCGCCGGGAGCAGAACCTGGTGACCCTGCCCGGCGTCGCCATCGCCACCGCCCTGATGCCACCCCTCTGCGCGGCCGGGTTCGGGCTGGCCACGGGCAACTGGGCCTTCTTCTTCGGCGCCTTCTATCTCTACATCCTGAATGCGCTGTTCATCGCCCTCGCCACGTTCGTGGTCGTGCGGGTGCTTCGCTTCCCCCGGCACGAGTTTCCGGCGGTGGAAGAACAGCGCCGCGAACGGCAGATGGTGGCCGGCGTCACGCTGCTCGCGATCCTGCCCAGCGTGTATTTCCTCTACGATGCCGTGCAGGAGGTACGTGAGCGGAACCGGATGGCCAGTTTCGTCGAACGGGAGATCGAGGGGCCGGGCCGGGCGGCCGAGTGGGAGCACCGCCATGCCGCCGGTCCGGAGACACTCAAGGTGTACGTAGTGGGCCGTCCGATCGAACCGGAGCGGGCGGATTCGATCCGGAAGAGCCTGGCGGGCTACGGCCTCGGGGCCATGGCGCTGGAGCTGGTCCAGAGCGATGTGTCCGCCGAAGATCTGACCCGTTTTCAGGGGGAACTGCAGCGTGACGTCCTGCACGTGGTCACCACCACGCTCGCGGCCCGGGATTCCGCCACCGCACAGCGACAACGGGAGGACAGCCTGCGCCCCGCCGCGATCGCTCGCGAAGTCGCCAGTGCTTTCCCGGAAATGGAGCGCATCAGTTTCACGCCCAAGCTGGACCTGCTCGCGCCGGATTCGCTTCCTTCACCGCCCGCGTTTCTGGTGTGGTTCCGCCCGGGGATCAGCCCCGCTGCCCAGCGCGACCTCCTGACCCGGGCAGAAGCCCTGGTCCGCAGCCGCTACAGCTCTGAGACCATCAGGGTCGTGGGGCAGGAGTGATGGCGAGGCGACACCCGGCGGTTCTCGTCATCGGGCTGGATGGTCTCGAGCCCTCGATCGTGGAAGAGATGCTGGCCGCCGGCGAGCTGCCGGCGCTGGCCGGTCTGCGGGCGCGGGGCGGCTATGCCCGGCTGGCGACGACCTATCCGGCAGAGA
>DASTEX010000432.1:0-3125 GCA_035709185.1 Gemmatimonadales bacterium | reverse complement strand
GTGCCGACCGGTCGGCACCTCATCGGCAAATCGTGTCTGACCCCATTTTCTGCTAACTGCTAACCGCTAACAGCTAACCCTGCTAAAAGGTCATGAACGTCAGGGGTGATGGAACCGCTACCGGCTCCGGCGCCGTGGACGGATCCGGGTTGCCGAGCTGATAGTTGATATTCTGGCCCCAGCAACGGATCAGTCCGTTGCCATTGATGGCACAGGAATGAGTGATCGACAGGTCGAGCGAGCCGAAGCGGTAGTCCCCCGCAACCGGCGTCGGGGTGGCTTCGTTGGAGCTCATGAAGCCCACGCCCAGCTGGGCCCACTCATTGTCACCCCAGCAGTACGCCTCGCCGGTCGCCTTGAGCGCGCAGAAGCTCCGCTCGCCGCCGGAGATCCGGACGAAGCTGTGCCCGCCCAGGACCGGCAGCGCAGTAAGCCCCGGGCTGATGGTGGCGAACCCGCGGCCCAGCTGTCCATCATCGTTGGCGCCCCAGCAGTGAGCCTCGCCCGAGGCCGTGAGGCCGCAGGTGGTCCGGTGCGACAGGCCCAGCCCGGTGAACTGCATCCCGCCCACCGCTACCACCGGCACGGTGAACGTGCCGCCGGTGTAGCCCTGGCCCAGCTGGCCCTTGTCGTTGTTGCCCCAGCACCAGACTTGGCCCGTCGTCGCCAGAGCGCAGGCGTGTGAAGTACTGATGGACAGGCGGGTGAACGTGGGATCGCCCGGCACCACCAGTTTGACCGGGACGCTGGAAGACCCGGCACTGCCCTGCATCCCGTTGTTGCTCCAGCCCCAGCAATAGATGTATCCCTGGACGGTCCGGCCGCAGGTGTTGTAGAGGGACGCGCTCAGGCTGGCGAAGACGTGGCCGCCCGACACCGGGCCGGGCGACGGCTCGGAATAGGTCATCGTGCCTCGGCCGAGGGTGCCCTTCTCGTTGCTGCCCCAGCACCAGGCGCTGCCGTCGGCCTTGAGGGCGCACATGTGGGCGCTGCCGCCGGTGATGGATGTAAAGCTGTGGCCCCCGACAACGGCCTGGGGCTGATCGAACATATCGCTGCTGTAGTAGCCCAGGCCCAGCTTGCCGAAGTAGTTGCTCCCCCAGCAATAAGCCGCCCCGGTCTCGGTCAGGGCGCAGGTGCTGCCCGTGGCGTTGGCCACGTGATCCCAGTCTTCCGCGCCGACGGTCGGCACCGGATCGGGCAGCGTGGTGATGACGGCGCCTTCCTCGATCCGGAACTTGATCGGGAGCGTCGACCCATCCTTCAGCGCGATCTCTTCGAGGGTGTTCGCGTTCTTCATCTGCGAGCCTGCCAGCGGCACCACATCGGCGTAGCCCAGTACCTGGCTCCCCACCAGGACCCGGATCCGGTAGGTCTCACCGGTGACCAGCCCCGACAGGTCGGTGTGCCAGCTCACGATGTAATGCTCATCTTCGGGCACCACCTTGAGCAGGTCATCACCCGAACCGGTGGTAGTGCTGAACGCCGCCACTTCCGCCCCGCAGGAGCCCCCGGTGAAGTGGCAGATCCTGACCTCGGGCGACTGGCCCCCGTCGAAGCTCCCGGTGGGGCTCGGAGCCGCCACCAGAGGCGGCAGGAAGTAGAAATGCTCGTTGCCGCCGTTGTTGGCGCCGTCCGAGACCACCAGCGAGGGGCCGCCCGGTGACCCGTCGCTGCTGGTCGGAAGGTCCATGCTGCGACAGGCGGTGCAGGCGGCTGCCAGGGCCGCCAGCGAGACGAAGCTCAGTTGGGATAGACGCATTGGGGGCCTCTGGAGGTGGATGTGAATGCCAGAGGCAGACGCGCCATCGGGAGGGAAATCCGGACATCCGGGGCGGCCGAGGGCGGTCGAAGGGGAATGCGCAGGGTGCTATACTCGGATCCATGAGACCCCGTTCGCGGCTCACCATCCGTCAAATCGGCGACCCAGCCGACCCAGCCATCGCCAGGGGACATGACCTGTTGTGCCGCACCTTCCCCAAGGACGAGTTGGTCAGCCGGCGGGACTGGCGGAATGCCCTCCGCGAGCAGCGGGCGCATCTGCCCACCGATATCACGTGGCACCTCGTGATCGCCGAGAAGGACGGGTCGGTCATCGGAGTGGCAACCGGCAACTATCTCGGCAACGTCAACATCGGCTTCGTGGGGTATTTGGCGGTGTCGTCCGCCGCGCGCGGCCTGGGGGTGGGCCCGCGGCTGCGGGGGCGGCTGCGGTCGCTGTTCCGCCGGGACGCGGTCCGGATCCGGAGAAAACCGCTGCGGGCCGTGATGGGGGAGGTCCGGCGCGACAATCCCTGGCTCCGCCACCTGATCCGGAGCGACCGGGTCCTGGCGCTCGATTTTGCCTATCAGCAGCCCCGCCTGCACCGGGGCGGCCACCCGGTGCCCCTGGTGTTGTACTACGAGGCCCAGAGTGAGGCCCCGCGCCGGCTGCCCGCCGCTCTGGTCAAGCAGATTCTCTACACCAGCTGGCGCCGGATTTACCGGATCGACCGCCCTCTGGCCAATCCGGTCTTTCGCCGAATGCTGCGGAACCTTGAGCGGAAGCGGTTTGTCGGAGCGCTGAGTTCCCCTGACCTCCCGCTCCGGTCGGCCCGATGAACCGGGACGCCTGAGCCGGTCCCGTTTCTCTTTCCATCCACTGTCGGAGGCCCTGCATGCGTGAGGAATTCACTCTCATTCTGGACTCCCTGCGTGACTCCTGGTTCCAGGTAGCCGCCTTCCTTCCCCGCTTCGGCATGGTGGTCCTCCTTCTGGTCGCCGGGTGGCTCGTGGCGCGCGGGGTCCAGCGGGCGGCGGTCCGCCTGATGCGGCTGGCGCGGCTGGATACCGCCGCCGAGCGGAGCGGGCTGGACGATTTCCTGCTGCGGGGAGGGGTGCGCTTCACGATCGTGACGCTGGTGGGACAGCTTCTCTACTGGGGCATCATCCTGATCTTCGCCGTGGCCGTGTTCAACCTGCTCGGCCTCACAATGGGGCCGGCGCTGGTCGACCGGCTCACCGGGTATATCCCCCACGTGGTGGCGGCGCTGGCAGTGTTGGTGTTCGGCTCGCTCGCTTCCCGCTTCGTGCGGGGGCTGGTCGAGACCTACCTCAACAACGTCGGCCTCAAGGAAAGCACCACT
>DASTEX010000431.1:0-4493 GCA_035709185.1 Gemmatimonadales bacterium | reverse complement strand
GCGGTGCAGGAAGCCGACTGGGAGGCGATGCTGGCCGGAACGCCGACGTACGTCGTGTTCAACGGGAAGGCCTTCCAGTATCGCGATACCCCCCTCAAGGTCGATATCGGCGACCGGGTCCGGCTCTTCGTGATGAACGCGGGCCCGAATGCCCGGAGTGAGTTCCACGTGGTGGGCAACATCTTCGACCGGATCTACCCGGGGGGGAACCTGTCCCAGGTCATCGAAGGGGTGCAGACCTGGACGGTACCGACCGGCGGTGGTGCGGTGATGGAGCTGGAGTTCGCCGAGGGCCTGAGCGGCCAGGGCAACTATGCCTTCGTGACCCACGCGTTCGCCGATGCCAGCAAGGGTGCGGTCGGCGTCATCCAGGTGGGTGCTCCAACAATGGTGGCGAGCCACTAGGCTCGTCGCCTTCGACCGGTGGAACGTGCTGAGTCTTCCCCAGACCGCCCGCTATGCGCTCCGCGCTGTCTCATACATCGCGGAGCATCAGGCGTCGGGACCCGTGGCGGTCTCGACCATCGCTGCCGCACTCGAGGCCCCGCCGAACTATCTCTCCAAGACGCTGAATCAGCTGGGCACGCTCGGTGTGCTGCGCTCCGAGCGCGGGGTGCGCGGCGGCTATCGGCTGGGCCGGCCGGCGGGGGAGCTGTATCTGAGCATGATCGTGCAGCCGTTCCTCGTCCCGGAGGAAGAGCATCGCTGCATCATGGGACATGCCCACTGCAGCGACGATGAACCCTGCGGCGCCCACTGGCGCTGGAGGGAAGTACGGGAAACCGCCCGCGCGTTCTTCTCGGATTTGACGGTGGCCGATCTGCTGGCGGGTGGGCCCCGGCCGGCCTGATTACTCCGTCAGGTCCTCGGGCCGCCGGGGCGGGAGCCTGAAGCCGGTCCAGAGTCCCCGGCACCAGACATACCGGGCTTCCGCCTCGATCGGATCGCCATACCCCAATCCGGCTGCCATCCGGCGGAGGAGTGCCTTTCCCATGTCACGGTACAGCTTCCAGGGGACCCGGTAGAACCCACCGGGCCGGTACGCGGTTTTGCCCTTCCACGCCTGCACGGCGGCGAGGGCCTCCCACCGGGCGAGGATGTGCCCGCTGCCCGTCTTGCTGGCCGGTACCCAATGCAGGAGCCGCGCGGATGGCACGTACCAGCTCCGGAGGCCTTCGGCTCGCAGCCGCTCCATCAGTTCCAGCTCTTCTCCGCCGCAGGGACCGTCCCTGGCGCCGAGCCCCATGCGGGGATTGAAACCGCCGACCCGGCGAACCGGTTCCGCGGCGCAGGCCCAGTTGGGTCCGATGAAGTACTCGCCGCTTTCGAGCGGGCGCTCCTCGGCTCCCCAGTAGAGTCCTTTGATAGAGGCGGGCGCCAGGCGGAGCCACGGAGCCGGTGGCGGGTCCCCCTCGAACACGCTCTCGATCGGCCCGCCGAAGAAGCGGTCACTGCCGTGCGCGCGATAGGCCTGCACGTAGGCTGCCATCCACCCGGATGAGACCATGACGTCGTCGTCGGTGAACAGGATCAGTTCGCCCCGGGCCGCCGCGAGCGCGGCGTTCCGGCCGCGGCTGAGTCCCGGATCGGGAGCCCAGACGCGCCGCAGGGGCAGCCGCTCCGCCCATTCCGCGATGACCGCCGCCGTCCGGTCGGAGGAGCCGTTGTCTGCCACCACCAGTTCCCAGGTGACCGCGGCCGGCACTTCGAGCCGGGTGAAGCCCTCCAGCGTTACCGCCAGCCGCTCCGCCCGGTTGCGGGTGCTGAAGATCACGCTCACCAGCATGGCCCCTGCCGGGTCATGGATGACCGCTGGTGGAAACCATCGGCTCGATCACTCGTCCGCTGCCGGGTGGCGGGATCAGCCCCGCCCAGGTTTCGACGGAGGGGGCGAAATCCATGAGGGAGACCGGCGTGCTCAACCGCGACGGTCCCAGACCGGGTCCGGTCGCCACGAAGAATCCGTGGGGTCGATGATCCCCGGTCCGGCCATAACGGTTCACCGCCTCGAGCTCGCCGATCCGGGGCGAACGAACCCGCAGCACCGCGTTGGCACCGTCGCCCAGCATCGTGCTGCCTCTGACGAGCGCTTCGTTCCATTCCACCAGCAGGTCGGGCAGCGCGTCCTGATGCTCGCCCTGGTAGAGGGTGGACGTTTCGATCACGCGTCGCACCAGCGGCGCTCCGGTATCGGCTTCCGTAATCGCGAGCAGCTCACCCGCGAGCTGCCCGGTGAAGGCCCGCGCTGCCTCTCCCGGGGCGATCAGTCCGCCGGGCTCGCGGCCGATGAGATTGAGCCGGATGCCGCCGACCGGAAACCCGTTGCCTACCGGAAAGCACGCGCTGGCGGCCGGATCGAGGCCCATGGTCCAGGACATCCGGGGCGGATCCGGCGGACGGACCTGGTTTCTGAGCGGCGCCAGCAACCGTTTCACCGGTGCGGGCAGGCTGCGCCACCCGGCTCGCGCCAGCCGCAGCATTCCCGAGGTCCGGTCATCGGTGGTGGCTGGTGTGGTGCCGGGCCGCTGGGCGGCGCCCAGGCGGGTCAGAATTTCGGGGAGCAGCATCTGCCCGCTGTACCAGGCGCCCATCCCGTGCGCACTGCAGACCAGGATCCGCGTCGTGGGATCGGTCTCGTCCAGGATGGCGCCAATCGCGCGATCGACCGCCTGGTATACGTCGCGCAGGGGATCGCCCAGTTCGGCGGCGAGGCCCGGGTCGTGTCCCGGGTGAGCCCGGTCGTGCAGGTGCCAGCACTGATGGCCGGCGCAGTGGGCCTCGGTGAAGACCTGCATCACCAGGTCCCACGGCTCCCGCTGCATCAGCCACCGGGTCAGCTCCGCCTTGACCTCCGCGCCTCGCACCAGTCCGTCGCGGAAGGCGCGGTACTCATCGGCCGTGATCCGGTGGGCATCACAGGTGGAGCCGGCGGGGTGCGGACCAAATTGCTCGAGCAGCTCATCGGCGAGGCCGGCGGGGGCCGTGCGAAAGCCGTAGACCGCGTCGTGACCGCCCCACTCGACCACCTGGATGCCGTTGATTTCGGGGTCCAGCTCAGAGAGCGGTACATCCAGGACCGCGACTCGGTGACCGGCGCGGCTGAGCCGGCGCCAGAACGCCTCGCGCCGGACGAACTCGGACTCGGCCGGCCGGTAGAACTCGTAGCTGCCCGGCCGGAGCTGCACCAGGTAATGCAGGCCGTGCTCGGCGGGATTGGTTGCGGTATAGAACGAGGGCCAGGTGGAGCCGATGAAGAACCCGTCGAGGCCCTGGACCCGTCCCGAAATCCCCCGGGCGAACAATCGGCCCAGGTTGGGTAGGATCCCCTCCGCGGCCCAGCGTTCGATCAGTTCGGGATTCGCGGCGTCAATCGCCAGGACCAGGATTTTCGGAGCGGGCGACAGACGACCTCCGCGGTGGCGGGGCTGTGGCAGATTCGCACCACGTGCCGGGCACGAGCCTCAGCAAATTATCGAAGAACGCCAGATGATACGCACCCTCGGGCGCAGACGTCGGGGCTTGCCAGAACCATGCCGAGCCGCCGGGCGAGAGAGGTATACTATCACCATCTGTGGCCTCGACACCCGAAATCATCAGTCCCGTTGTGTGGGGCACATGCCTGGCGCCCGTGGGGATTGGTAGTCTCCCGAGCGCCTGGAGGACCGTGTAGCGATGACGTCCGAAATGCCGCCCGGGCCGAGTGACGCTCTGCGATCGGCGCTGGCCGGACGGTATGCTCTGGTTCGCGAACTCGGTCGCGGCGGGATGGCCGCGGTGTACCTGGCTCACGATACCCGGCACGACCGGCCGGTGGCGGTGAAGGTCCTCGACCAGCGTCTCGGACCTTCGGGGGTCCAGCGGTTTCTCCACGAGATCCGGATCGCAGCCCGGATGACCCACCCGCACATCGTCGGTCTTCACGACTCGGGCGAAGCGGACGGCCAGCTTTACTACGTCATGCCCTACGTCGAAGGAGAGACCCTCCGCAGCCGAGTGGCGCGCGAGGGGCCTCTCCCGGTCGTCGACGTCATCCGGATCCTGCGGGAACTGGCCGATGCCCTGGCCTGCGCCCACGAGGGTGGCGTGGTGCATCGGGATCTGAAACCCGAGAACATCCTCCTCGCCGCGGGGCATGCCCTCGTCGCCGATTTCGGCATCGCCAAGGCCTTGAGTGCTGCGACGGAAGACGGGGCAGCGGCTGCTACCGGACTGACCTCCGCCGGGCTCACCGTCGGCACTCCGGGTTACATGGCGCCCGAGCAGGCCGTGGGGGCTGCCATCGACCACCGGGCCGACCTGTACGCGTTAGGCATGATCGCCTGGGAGATGCTGGCCGGCGTGCATCCCTTTGCCGGCCGGACCGCCCAGGCCCTGGTCGCGGCCCAAATCACCGAGACGCCACCCGATCTGCGCGGTCGTCGCACCGAGGTGCCGGGGGGTCTGGCGGTACTGGTAACTCAACTGCTCGCCAAAGACCCCGCGCTCCGTCCCCG
>DASTEX010000430.1:0-2996 GCA_035709185.1 Gemmatimonadales bacterium | reverse complement strand
AGGCGTCCAGAGTGGTATGGATGGCGGTGCCGCGCCGGGGCAGGCGGCGGGGAACCCGGGAGCGTATGTGGTCACGGAAGTGGCGGCCGTCCACGGTGCGTGCCGGCCAGACTCGGGTGGGCACGCCGGCGCGGGTCGCCCGCTCGGCCTGGGAGCGGGCAATCCGCTGCTGCTCCGTCATGACCGCGAGCACCAGGTTGCGGCGCTCCCGCGCGGCCTGAGGATGCCGGCTGGGTGCGTAGCGGTTGGGCGCGTGAATCATTCCCGCGAGCAGCGCCGATTCCGCCAGACCGATCCGGCGGGCCTCCTTGCCGAAATAGAAGCGCGCCGCGGCGCCGACCCCGTGGATGGCGCGTCCACCGTCATGACCGAGATAGATCTCGTTGAGGTAGGCCTCGAGGATTTCTCCCTTGTCGTGGCGTGCCTCGAGCACCAGCGCCATCGCGGCTTCGCGGATTTTTCGAAGCGGGGTGCGCCGGGCGGTGAGATAGAGATTCTTGGCCAGCTGCTGGGTGATGGTACTGCCGCCCTGGGTGATGCCGCCCGCCTTGAGGTTGGCAACCAGCGCGCCGCCGATCCGTCGCACGTCCAGGCCATGGTGCTGGTGGTAGCGCTGATCCTCGATGGCCAGCACCGCCTCAATCAGGTGATCGGGCAGCTGGTCGAGCCGAACCGGGATCCGCAGCTCCATCGCGGCGCCGTCCAGCGCGGCGATCGCCACCGCGGGTCCCCGGTCGGGGCGGGTATACAAGGCCGTGGGGATCCGCTCTTCGGGGGTGCCCAGCCGGGCGCGCAGCAGCGCCTCGGTGACGACCGCGAGGGTCCCGAGCCCGATGAGGAGGAGGGCGGCCCGGCCGACCAGCCGGAGGGGGAACCTGCTGCGGAGTGAGCTAAGTGCTTCTCGACAACGCAGTACCAGCGCCTGCCGGTCCATCGCGCGGCCCTCCCGAATTGCGGCTACAACACATTAGACGCTCGAGAGGCACAAACGGTTTCAGGGTGGAACAAGTCGGCGATCAGCTCGGCTTCGAGATCAGGGTTCACCGGAGTCTCCATTCCTCAGCGCCATCGTGCCGAATGTCGGATGGATCCGCAGGTGCGGGGGTCGCTCCGGCCGGCACTGCCGGGCGTGACGGTCGAGTCCACCCGGACGGTGTCCGCTGCGGTTCGGGCAGCGCGGTAGAGGGCGTGACATTCCCGGGCGGCGTCGCCGATGAAGCTGCGCAACAGGTACCACGCGGCGGCCGCGACGATCAGTGCCGCGATCAGCAGAACCGCCCGGGGCGGAGCGCGGTAGTCGGGCATGTCACCCGGGGCCGGTGTAGGGATGGAGCCGGGGGATCCAGCGCCCCACCGCAGCCGCATAATGATGATAGGTCTCGCCGAACTGGCGCCGGAGGGTCGGCTCTTCGAACCCGATCACGAAGGCGTTCACCGCGAGGAACCACACCACCCAGTAACCCAGCAGGGCTCGCGAGCCGGTGAGAAGGACCTCACCCAGGACGATCAGCGTCACGCTCAGGTACATGGGGTTGCGGACGTATCGGTAGAGGCCCCGCACCACCAGTACCCGGGGTGGATCCACCGGCGAGAGGGTGCCCCGCCCGGTCCGGGCGAACTCCCAGACGCAGGCACCCAGGAGGATCACTCCGGCGGCGACAGCGAGGAGCCCGGCCCAGTGGAGCGGGTTGGTGACGTCGAGGACCACCGAGCCGACTCCGAAATACCGCCAGGGCAGGTAGCCGGCGAAGAGGCCGGGGAGCAGGATCACCCAGAGCAGGCTTCGGAGGGCGAGCAAGACATTCGATGCGTTGCTCATTCGGGCGCTCCGCACCGGGCGACCAGGCTGCTCAGGTCTCGCCAGCCGTACCCGCCATGAAAGTCTTCCGGCGTCGCGCCGATGAGGCGCTCACCTCCCATGGCCTCGTAGAAGCCGTTGGAGGGGCTGCCGGCATCGCCGAACAGGAGCATGGAGTTCATTCCTCGCTCGAGAAAGCGCCGGGCCACGTAGCAGAGCAGCTTCCTGCCGAGGCCCCGGCGGTGGTAGCGGCGCAGCAGGTAGATCTTGTTGAGCTCACCGGCATAGGCCGGAATCCCCCCGTCGTGGGGCTTCCCCTTCGCGAAGCCCACCAGCTCCCCGTTCCCGGCTTCGATCACCACCCCGAACCAGGTGCCGCCGTCTTCGGCGAAGGCCTTGGTCCACTGATACTCACGCAGGGCATAGGAGGGTCCGTCGTTGCGGACGGTGTGGGTCTCGTTGAAGGTGGCGACATGGAGCGCCGCGACGGCGGGAACGTCGGCGGCTGTCATGGCTCGGAGTGTGAACGTCATGGCTTGCCGGTCCGTCGTCCCCCCGCGAAGACGCGGCCGCCATGAATCACGGTGGCGACCCGGCGGATGTTCCCAATGTCCGCCAGCGGATCCGCCTCCAGTATCACCAGGTCGGCCCGCTTGCCGGGCGCAATGGTGCCGATCTCGTTCAGCTGCCCGGCCGCTGCCGCAGCGTTCCGGGTCGCCGAAACCAGGGCGTCTCCGGGGGTCATCCCCAGCTCCACCAGTCCCTCGACTCCGTCAAGAAACTGCTCACCGAACGCCCGTCTGCTTTTCGCGCCCGGCAGCGCAACTACTTCGTCGCTTGCGACCGCCACGAGGCACCCGTCGCGAATCAGCGATTCGGCGTTGAGGCGCTGATTCTGAAACCGGGTGACCGACGCCGAGCGCGGCCGGGTCCTCGGATCAATACCACTCCGCCTGAGACTGTCAGCCTCGGCTTCCATCATCGCCGGCGGTTTTTCGGCGGGCCACATCCGCCCGCCCAGCTCCAGGTGCCGCTGAAAGCGGGCCCACTCCGCGCCGGTGACCACCGCGGGCATCAGCGCACAGATGGTCCCGCGAGCCTGCAGCGTGTCCACCAGCTCGGCCGGCAGTCGGGCTCCGCCCACGGTCTCGGGATGCTGGAGCACGTCCACGCCGGCCAGCACCGCCATCCAGAGTCC
>DASTEX010000429.1:0-8626 GCA_035709185.1 Gemmatimonadales bacterium | reverse complement strand
GTTACCCTCGCCCCACCACCCTCGGCGGATACCGTCTTCGACTGTCTTCGACTGTCTTCGACTGCCTTCGACCAGCGGAGGGGTCAGTGGTGAAACGGGCAATGGTGACGGGTGTCACGGGCCAGGACGGCTCCTATCTGGCGGAGCTGCTGCTGGACAAGGGCTATGACGTGGTGGGGATCGTGCGCCGGACCAGCCACCACAGCTTCGAGCGGATCGAGCACCTGCTCGACCGGATCCGGCTGGTGCATGCGGATCTGCTGGACCAGCACTCCCTGACCATGGCGGTGCAGGAGGTCCAGCCGCACGAGGTGTACAACCTGGCGGCCCAGTCGTATGTGCCGACCTCGTTCGCCCAGCCGGTGCTTACCGGCGAATTCACCGCCCTGGGCGTCACTCGCATCCTGGAAGCGATCCGGCTTGCCTGTCCCTCGGCCCGGTTCTACCAGGCCAGCTCGTCGGAGATGTTCGGCAAGGTAAGGGAGCATCCCCAGAACGAGATGACGCCGTTCCACCCGCGCTCGCCTTACGGGGTGGCGAAGGTGTACGGCCACTGGATCACGGTGAACTACCGGGAGAGCTACGGGCTCTACGCCGTGAGCGGGATTCTCTTCAATCACGAATCGCCCCGGCGGGGGATCGAGTTCGTCACCCGCAAGGTCACCGATGCGGTCGCCCGCATCAAGCTGGGCCGGGCGAAGGAGCTCCGGCTGGGCAATCTCGAGGCCCGGCGCGACTGGGGATACGCGGGCGACTACGTCGACGCGATGTGGCGGATGCTGCAGGCCGACCAGCCGAAGGATTACGTGATCGGCACCGGCGTGATGAACAGTGTGCGCGATCTGGTGGAGCTGGCCTTCGCCCGGGCGGGGCTCGACTGGCAGCAGTACGTGGTCATCGATCCCGCCTTCATTCGTCCGGCCGAGGTGGACGTGCTCCAGGCCGATCCCGCGCTGGCGCGGGCCGAGCTGGGTTGGTCGCCCAGGGTGTCGTTCCAGGAGCTGGTGGGAATGATGGTGGATGCCGATCTCCAGCGGCTGAGTCGCGGGTGAAGGTCCTGGTCACCGGCGCCAACGGGTTCGTCGGCGGGTGGGTCATCCGCGCGCTGCTGGAAGCGGGTCACGAGGTGATCGGTGCCGCCGGTCCGGCCGCTCAACCCGGGGTGCTGAGCCGGGAGGAAAGTCAGCGGGTCACCTGGGCGGTGCTCGACCTGGAGCGGCCGGATTCGGTCCGGGCGGTCGCGGCGCTGGAAGTGGAGGCGGTGATCCATCTCGCCGCGGTGGCCTCGGTGGCGTTCTCGCTCAGCGAGCCGCTGCTCACCTGGCGGGTGAATGTGCTGGGCACGATGGCGCTGCTGGAAGCCCTGGCCGGACGGCGCCGCACGGCCGGGGCCGATCCGATGGTGCTGCTGGTGTCGACGGCGGAAGTGTACGGCCCCGGTTCCACCGCGCCCCGCCGCGAAACCGACGCGATGCGTCCGGTTTCTCCGTATGCCGCGAGCAAGGCCGCCGCGGAGCTGGGCGCTTTCGAGGTGTGGCGCCGGACCGGGCTCAGGGTGGTGGTGGCCCGCCCGTTTCCGCATACCGGCCCCGGCCAGGCGCCCCGCTACGCGGTTCCCGGGTTCATGGAACGCATCCGGCTGGCCCAGCGGACCCGGGCACCCGTGGTCAAGACCGGCAACCTGGAACCGGTGCGCGATCTCCTCGATGTCCGGGATGTCGCGGCGGCCTACCTCGCGTTGCTGACCGCGGCTGCGCCGGGCGAATGCTACAACGTGGCCACCGGTCACGGGCTGTCCCTGGAGGAGATCTTCCATCGGATCGCCGACTGGGTGGGCTACGCGGTGATTCCGGAGCGCGATCCCGCCCTCGCGCGAGGCATGGACATCCCCCATCTTGTGGGCGATCCCGGGAAGCTCCGCGCCGCGACCGGATGGTCGCCGCGCTTCACGCTGGACCAGACCCTTCAACTCATGCTCGATGCCGAAGCGGACTGATCTTCACTCCATCCTGCTGATCGGCTCGGGGCCGATCGTGATCGGCCAGGGGGCCGAGTTCGACTACTCGGGCACTCAGGCGGTCCGGGCGCTCAAGGAGGAGGGTTACCGGGTCATCCTGGTGAACTCCAACCCCGCCACGATCATGACCGATCCCGAGCTGGCGGACCGGACCTATATCGAGCCGGTGACGCCGGAGTGGGTCGAGAAGATCATCGCCCGCGAACGGCCCGACGCGCTGCTGCCCACGATGGGGGGGCAGACGGCGCTCAACGTGGCGATGGCGCTGCACCGCGACGGAGTGCTGGCGCGCTACGGCGTGGAGCTGATCGGGGCGAGCGAGCGGGCGATCCGGATGGCGGAAGACCGGGAAGAGTTCACCCAGGCGATGATCCGGATCGGACTCCGCACGCCGCAGGGCCGCGTGGTGCACACGGTCGAGGAAGGCCTGGCGGTGGTGGAGGAGACCGGGTATCCCGCGATCCTGCGCCCGTCCTTCACCCTGGGCGGCACCGGCGGCGGCATCGCGTACAACCGGCAGGAATTCGAGGACCTGCTCCGGCGGGGCCTGGACGCCTCGCCGGTGCGCTCGGTGCTGGTGGAGCGGAGCATCATCGGGTGGAAGGAATACGAGCTCGAGGTGATGCGCGACGGGGCCGACAACGTGGTGATCGTCTGCTCCATCGAGAACGTCGATCCCATGGGGGTGCACACCGGCGACTCGATTACGGTGGCCCCGGCCATGACCCTCTCCGACCGCGAGTACCAGGTGATGCGCGATGCATCCATCCGCATCATCCGCGAGGTCGGCGTCGCGGCGGGCGGCTGCAACATCCAGTTCGCGGTCCATCCCGAGACCGGCGAGCAGCTGGTGATCGAGATGAACCCGCGGGTCTCGCGCTCGTCGGCGCTGGCCTCCAAGGCCACCGGGTTTCCCATCGCCCGGATCGGCACCAAGGTGGCGGTGGGGTACACCCTCGACGAGCTGCCTAACGACATCACCCGGACCACTCCCGCGTCGTTCGAGCCGGTGCTCGACTACGTGGTGGTGAAGATCCCCCGGTTTGCCTTCGAGAAGTTCCCCACCGCCGACCCGCGGCTCACCACCCAGATGAAATCGGTGGGCGAGGTGATGTCGATCGGCCGCACCTTCAAGGACGCCCTCCAGAAGGGCTTCCGGAGCCTGGAGACCGACCGTCCGGGATGGACCGTCGGCGCCACGCCGGCGGACGACCGGCTGCCCGACGGCAGCGTCGAGGCCATCCGGAGCGCGCTCGCCATACCGACCCCGGAACGCCTGTTCCAGGTCAAGCGCGCCCTGCTGGCGGGAATTTCCGAGGCGGAGATCGCCCGGCGTTCCCTGATCGATCCCTGGTTCATCGGCCAGCTGGCCGAGCTGGTGCAGGCGGAGCAGGAATGGGCGGCCCTCTGGGAGGACCAGCAGGCCGCCTGGGCGATCACCGATGTCGAGGAGCGCGCGGCCATTCGGCGGATGAAGCGGCTCGGTTTCTCCGACCGGCAGCTGGCCGACCTGAGAGGCATCAGCGAAGCCGATATGCGGCGCCGGCGTCACGCGCTGGGGCTGCGACCGGCCTACAAGACGGTGGATACCTGCGCCGGCGAGTTTCCTTCGTCGACTCCCTATCTCTACTCCTCTTACGACGAGGAGAACGAAACCGGCCCCAAGGGCGACAAGACGGTGGTCATCCTGGGATCGGGGCCCAACCGGATCGGGCAGGGGGTGGAGTTCGACTACTGCTGTGTCCGGGCGGCGATGCGGTTCCGGGAGATGGGCTATACCACGGTGATGGTCAACTCCAACCCGGAGACCGTCTCCACCGACTTCGACATGTCGGACACGCTGTATTTCGAGCCCCTCACCCTGGAAGACGTGCTCGAGATCGTCCACGTGGAGCAGCCGCTCGGCGTGGTGGTGCAGCTGGGCGGCCAGACGCCGCTCCGGCTGGCGCGGGGCCTGGAAGCCGAAGGCGTGCCCATCCTGGGCACGTCGCCCGAAGCCATCGACCTGGCGGAAGACCGGGGCCGGTTCGAGGCCATCGTGCGGGAGCTGGGTGTGCGACAGCCGCGGGCGGGGACGGCCACGTCGCTGGCGGAGGCAGTCAAGGTGGCCCAGCAGGTGGGCTACCCGGTGCTGATCCGGCCCTCATACGTCCTGGGCGGGCGGGCCATGCAGATCGTGTACGACGCCGCCCAGCTGGAGCAGTTTTTCGGCCAGGCGGTGCTGGTAGCACCGGGCCATCCGGTCCTGATCGACCAGTTCCTGGAGGACGCGTTCGAGGCCGACGTCGACGCCATCAGCGACGGCCACCGCTGCGTGATCGGCGGCGTGATGCAGCACATCGAGGACGCCGGAGTCCACTCCGGCGACTCGGCCTGCGTGATGCCGCCCTACCTGATCACCGAGGCGCAGGTCGAGGAGATGAAGCGCTACACCCGCGCCTTCGCCGAGCGGCTGGGCGTAGTCGGTCTGCTGAACGTGCAGTACGCCATCAAGAACGGCATCGTGTACGTGCTGGAAGTGAACCCGCGGGCGTCGCGCACGGTCCCGTTCGTATCCAAGACCACCGGGGTGCCGCTCGCCAGCCTGGCGGCCGCGGTCATGGTGGGCCGCACGCTCGACGAGCTGGGCCTCTCGGATGACGTGGCCCATCCCTACGTGGCGGTGAAGGAGGCGGTCTTCCCCTTCAACAAGCTCCAGGGGGTGGACCTGATCCTGGGGCCGGAGATGCGTTCGACCGGCGAAGTGATGGGGATCGCCGATTCGTTCGGCATGGCCTTCGCCAAGGCGCAGGCCAGCGCGGACGGGGCGCTGCCGCAGTCGGGCGCCGTCTGCGTGACGGTCAACGATCACGACAAGGCGACGGTGACGCCGATCGCCCGCCGGTTCCACGAGCTGGGCTTCGATATCCTGGCCACCGAGGGCACCGCCCGCTATCTCCGCGCGCGGGGGATCCCGGTCCGCAAGGTGCTCAAGGCGTACGAGGGCCGCCCCAACACGGTGGACCTCATCGTCTCGGGACAGGTCCAGCTGCTCATCAACACGCCGTTAGGCAAGCTCACCCAGCAGGACGATTACGCGATGCGCCGGGCCGCCCTCCAGCACGGCATTCCCTACACCACCACCATGTCGGCGGCCTCGGCGGCCTGCGATGCCATCATCGCACTGCGGAGCCGCGTGGGCGAAGTCCGGCCGTTGCAGGAGTGGCACGAGCTGGCGCGTTCGCTCGCCGCCGATCTCGCGTGACGTCGGCGCGCGACCGGACCTTCGCGGCCCGGCTCCGGGCCACGACCCGGGGTGAGGTCCGCACCGAGGAACCGCTGGCGCGGTACTCCACCTACCGGATCGGCGGGCCGGCCACCGTGGTGGTACCGGCCACCGAAGATGACCTGGCCGGCGCCCTGTGGCTCGCGACCGAGGCGGGCGTCGAGGTGTTTCCCATCGGGCTCGGTTCCAACGTGCTGCTGCCCGATGAAGGACTCGACGCGCTGGTGCTCAAGCTGGGGAAGGGGCTGGACCGGATCGAACGCTCCGACGATCCGGCGATCTGGCGATTCGGCGCCGGTCTCCCGGCGCCGCTGGCCGCGCGGAAGACCGCCGAGGCCGGCTGGGCCGGGCTCCACATGATGGTGGGCGTCCCCGGCACGGTCGGCGGCGGCGTGTACATGAACGCCGGCTGTCACGGCGGCCAGTGGTCCGACGTCCTCACCTGGGCGATGGTCATCACCCGGGAGGGGGAACGGCGGGAGCTCCAGCGCCAGGATATCCCCTTCGCCTACCGCCGCAGCGGGCTGGGCGAGCTGGTGGTGCTGAGCGCCGAAGTGGAGCTCAAGCCGGGAGAGCCGGAGGAGCTGGCGGAGGAGGTCGAGCGGTTGTTCGCCTGGCGCCAGCGGGGAACTCCCTTCAACCGGCCCTGCTGCGGCAGCGTCTTCACCAATCCGGTGTGGCCGGACGGGCCGCTGGAGAGCGGTCCGCGCACGGCCGGCCAGCTGATCGAAGCGGCCGGCCTCAAGGGGACCCGGGTGGGCGGCGCCGAGATCTCGCCGATGCACGCCAACTATTTCGTGAACCTGGGTGACGCGCGGGCGGAAGACGTCCGGCGGCTGATGGAGATCGCGCGGGAGGAAGTGCACCGCCGGTTCGGGGTGACCCTGATTCCGGAGGTGAAAATCATCGGAACCGACGGGAGGGTGATTGCTGATTAGCTGTCAGCTATCAGCTATCAGCTGCCTGCTGTCAGCTTTCGCCGGCGGCGCTCCCGGGCATGACCACAGTTCGCTCAAATCCATGATCCTGATGCCCCACCTGGGATCAGACCATGAACCTCTGAGAGCTGACCGGCTGACCGCTGGCCGACAGCTGACAGCTGATCGCTGATCGCTGATAGCAGAATGAAAGAATACTTCGTTCATGAGTCGAGCTTCATTGACGAGGGTGCTTCGATTGGCAAGGGCACCCGGATCTGGCATTTCTGCCACGTCATGCCCGGGGCGGTCATTGGCGAGCGGTGCAACCTGGGGCAGAACGTGGTGGTGATGCCCCGGGTGGTCATCGGCAACAACGTCAAGATCCAGAACAACGTCTCGGTCTACGAGGGCGTGGTGCTGGAGGACGATGTGTTCTGCGGCCCCAGCTGCGTCTTCACCAACGTGATCAATCCCCGGAGCGAGGTGAACCGGAAAGAGGAATACCGGCCGACCCTGGTCCGGCGCGGCGCCACCATCGGGGCCAACGCGACCGTGGTCTGCGGCGCTGAGCTGGGTGAATACTGCTTCATAGGCGCCGGCGCGGTGGTGACCCGCGATGTGCCTCCCCACGCGCTGATGGTGGGAGTACCGGCGCGGCAGGCGGGGTGGGTCTGCCGCTGCGGCGTCACCCTGCAGCTGCAACGGGGGCAGGGCCAGTGCTCGGCCTGCGGCCGGCAGTACCACGAGGCGGAGGGCCGTCTGGGGCCGGTTGATCCCGCCGCCTGACCCTGCTAAGCTTAAAGCTTGCAAGGATTTGCGGTATTTCGGCCAGTTGCCTCCGGGGGTGCTTTGAAGGTTCCGCTGCTTGACCTCACCGCGCAGTACCAGGCCACCCGGGACGCGGTGCTCCCCGCGCTCATGTCGGTCATCGAACGGCAGCAATTCATCATGGGCCCCGAGGTGGGCCAGCTCGAAACCGACGTGGCCCGGCTCTGCCACACCGCCCACGCCATCGGTTGCGCCAGCGGAACCGACGCGCTGCTGCTGCCCCTGATGGCGCTCGAGCTCGAGCCGGGCGATGAAGTCATCACTACGCCGTTCACGTTCTTCGCGACCGCCGGGACGATCCACAACGCGGGGGGAAAACCCGTGTTCGTGGACATCGATGCCGACACGCTCAACATCGATCCGGCCGCCATCGAGGCGGCGATTACGCCCCGTACCCGCGCCATCATCGTGGTCCATCTCTTCGGCCAGATGGCGCCGATGGAGCGGGTGCTCGCTCTCGCGGCGCAGCGGGGCATCCCGGTCATCGAGGACGCGGCGCAGGCCATCGGCGCCCGCCGGCAGATCGAGGGTGCCTGGCGGATGGCCGGTGAGCTGGGCTGGGTCGGCACGTTCTCGTTCTTTCCCAGCAAGAACCTGGGCGCCTACGGTGACGCAGGCATGATGGTCTGCCAGGACGAGGCCACCGCCGAACGGCTGCGGCGGCTCCGGCTGCACGGCGGGGCGAAGCAGTATTTCCACGATGAAGTCGGCACCAACAGCCGGCTCGATACCCTGCAGGCCGCGGCGCTGCTCGCCAAGCTCCCCTTCCTGGCCGGCTGGAGCGAGGCCCGCCGCCGGAATGCGGCCCGGTACAACGAGGGGCTTTCGGGCGGCAGCGCGGTGCGGACGCCGGTGACCGCCCCCGGCAACGAGCACATCTTCCACCAGTACACCCTCCAGGTGGACCGGCGGGACGAGCTGCAGGCGTTCCTTCGCGGCCGCGAGATCGGCACCGCGGTGTACTACCCGCTCGCCCTGCACCTGCAGCCCTGCTTTGCCTACCTGGGTTATCGCGAGGGACAGCTGCCGGTGACGGAAGCCGCCATGCGGCGGGTCATCTCGCTGCCGGTCTATCCCGAGCTGACCACCGCTCAGCAGGACTGGGTCATCGAATCCATCAGGGCGTTCTACGACTGAGGCAACGGAGAAGCGAATGGCTTTCGCGGACGACCTGATCCGGAAGGCCGAGCAGCGGGAGGTGCTGTTCGGCGTCATGGGGCTGGGCTACGTGGGACTGCCCCTGGCCTACGAGCTGATCCGGGCCGGGTATCGCGTGCTGGGTTACGACATCAGCCAGCGGGTGGTCGACGGACTGATGTCGGGCCATTCCCACATCAAGGACATCTCGGACGAACAGCTCCAGTCCATGCTCAAGGACGGGCGGTTCGTAGCGACCACCGACGCGACCCGCCTGCGGGAACCGGACGCGATTTCCATCTGCGTGCCGACCCCGCTCTCCAAGTTCAAGGATCCCGACGTGAGCTACATCGTGGCCGCCACCGAGACCGTCAAGTCGGTGATCCGGCCGGGTCAGGTGATCATCCTGGAGAGTACCACATATCCGGGGACCACCCGGGAGATCCTGCTCCCCGCGCT
>DASTEX010000428.1:0-3014 GCA_035709185.1 Gemmatimonadales bacterium | reverse complement strand
GTCGTTCGCTTCGAGCAGCAGATCCCCCGGAGCGACGCCGGCCAGGTCGGCCGACGATCCGGGCAGGACTGACATCACCTTCACCTGCCCGTCCCGAGCCGAGAGCAGGAGGCCCAGGCCGCCGACGTCGGGAGTCTCGGTGAGCCCTACCTGCTCGCCTTTCCGCAGAATCGTGGCGTACTCGTCGTCCAGCTCGCCCAGCAGACCGTTGGCCGCGCGTTGATAGAGTTCCGACTCGGGCAGCGAGTCTACTCCGAAGCGGCGCACATGCGACATCACCTGCTCGAACAGCTCGGTGGGCGGCGATGGCGCTTCCCTAACGGGCACTCTCGAGCGCAGCAGGACCCAGCCGACGGCGGAGACGCCGACCGCGGCGAGAATCAGGAAGATGGACCAGGCGCGGCGCATGATCAGGCCGTGGGGATCAGCTCGGGCAGCAGCTGGCGCAGTTCAACGATGGCCTCCTGCAACAGCGTGTCGGGCGGCAGAGTGGCATCGAGATGGCGGATGCCCGGCCCATGCACCGACTGGTAGTACGCGGCCACCCGGTGATGGAACGCATCCGATTCGCGATCCAGCCGGTCCTGCGTCCGGCCGGAGCTCCGCACCCGCTCGAGGCCCGCATTGGCGGGGAGGACGAGCACCAGCGTCAGGTCAGGACTGAGCCCGCCCGTGGCGGCCCGGTTGGCCCATTCCAGGAAATGCGAGTCGACCCCGCGACCCGCTCCCTGGTAGGCCCGGGTGGACATCTCGAAGCGGTCCGAGATCACCAGGCGACCCGCCTCGAGCGCCGGGCGAATGACCTTCGTGACGTGATCGGCCCGGGCCGCGACGTAGTAGAGCAGCTCCATTTCCGGAGTCCACTGGCGGTCCGCATCGAGCAGTTCCGCCCGGAGCGCTTCGGCCACCGGAGTGCTGCCCGGTTCCCGCACCAGCAGCACATCGATTTCACGGCCCCGCAGCCATTCCGCCAGCCGGCGGGCCAGCGTGCTCTTGCCCGAGCCTTCCGGTCCCTCGAGAACCACGAAGCGTCCCGGCACCGTCAGAGCGTGATGATGGAGCTGGTGGCGCCCTTCTCGATGCCCTGGCTGATCTGGTGGTTCACCCGCGCCATCAGCTTGTCGAAATTGGCCCGGGCCACCACGTAGCCCTGACCTGCGGGGCTGAGCTCGAGCTCGCGAACCGCCTGCTCATAGGACTGCGTGGTGGTTTCGTCCGGCAGCTCGCCCCGGGAGATGGCCAGATCGACCTGGCGGGCCAATTCCTGGATCCGCTCCAGTCGTGCGACCGCATCCTGATCCGAGCGGAGGCTCTGCTCGGCCCGCCGGAGCGCCTGGTACTCCGGGGACTGCCCGATCATCCGGCCCAGGTCCATCGCCTTCTCATCTAGCATCGTGGGGCTCCCATTGGGCCGCGAGGTAGCGCGGCCGCTGATACACATCGTCCAGCACGCGAACGGCCTGCCACCCGGCGGCTCGCGCCAGCTCGGCGGAGGCCGCGGCCCGCGCCGCATCGACTTCCAGGAACAGCCATCCACCGCTCCGAAGCACTGCGGGGCTCTCGAGCAGCAGCCGTCGCACCTCGGCCATTCCGTCGCCGCCTCCGTCGAGCGCCAGCCGCGGCTCCCAGTCGCGCACCAGACGGTCCAGTCCCTCCCACTCCGATGTCGCAATGTAGGGGGGATTGGTCACGATCACATCAAACCGCTCTCCCCGAACCGGCGCGGTCCATTCGCCCTCCAGCCATCTCACGGGGAGCCCGGTGCGGACCGCGTTCTCCCGCGCCAGCGCCAGAGCGGCGGGTGACACGTCGACACCCACGACTTCCCGATAAGCTCCTTCGTCGGCCAAGGCCAGGGCCAGGCAGCCGCTGCCGGTACCGAGATCGAGGGCGCGACCGGTCGGCTGGTGGGCGAGCGCCAGATCGACCAGCCCCTCGGTCTCGGGTCGGGGGATCAGCGCGCGAGCGTCGCATCTCAGGATGAGACGTCGAAACCCCACCGTCCCGACCACATACTGGCGCGGCTCCCCTTCCGCCCGCCGCCGGACCGCCTTCCGGAACCGGCGAAGCAGCCCTTCGTTGGGGGACCAGTCCAGACCGGCGAGAACGGTGCCCGGGGTCAGGTCCGCCAGCTCGCTCAGGAACTCCAGAGCCTCCTGACGGGGCGTGGCGACCCCGGCGGAACGGAGCTGCACCGACGCGCTGGCCAGCTCCGATTGAATTCGTCTCGCGACGGTCGATTCGCGACTCATGACTTCACCCACGCGCCTGCTCCTCGCGGCTTGCCACGCGCAATGCCTCCACTAACTGGTCCAGGTCACCATTCATCACTTCGGCCAGGTTATGGACCGAGAGATTGATCCGGTGATCGGTGACCCTGCTCTGGGGGAAGTTGTAGGTCCGGATCTTGGCCGAGCGGTCGCCGGTTCCGACCATGGTCCGGCGCTCGGCGGCGCGCGCGGCTTCCTGCTCGGAGATCATCTTGTCGAGCAGGCGGGCGCGCAGCACTTCCATTGCCTTGATCTTGTTCTGAAGCTGGGACTTCTGGTCCTGCTGCGAAACCACGATGCCGGTGGGAAGGTGGGTTATCCGCACCGCACTGTCGGTCGTGTTGACGCTCTGCCCCCCCGGTCCCGACGAGCGGAACACGTCGACCCGGAGGTCCTGCGGCTCGATCTTCACATCCACTTCCTCGGCTTCGGGAAGCACCGCCACCGTGGCCGCGGAGGTGTGAATCCGTCCCTGCGCCTCGGTTTCCGGCACCCGCTGAACCCGGTGCACGCCCGATTCGCGGCGCAGCAGGCCGTACGCGCCCCGGCCCCGAATAGCGGCGACGACTTCCTTGACGCCGCCCAGCGTGCCGTCGTGCAGCTCCATGATCTCGACCTTGAGACCGTGACGCTCCACGAAACGGCTGTACATCCGGAACAGCTCGGAGGCGAACAACGCCGCCTCGTCGCCGCCCGTGCCCGCACGGATTTCGAGCACCACGTTCTTCTCGTCGTTCGGATCTT
>DASTEX010000427.1:0-4978 GCA_035709185.1 Gemmatimonadales bacterium | reverse complement strand
CCGCGGCCCAGCGGCGGACCAGGGCGTCGCGACTGGATTCTGCTCCGGTCAGCCTGGCGGGGACCTCAGGAACGGCTTCACGGAACCGGCGGATCTCTTCCTCGATGGGAAGGAGGCTGTCGATGACACGGCCGGCGGCAGACGGGGGCGATGTCGCCCCCGCCTGCGGCTCACTGCCGGCCGCGCTCTGGCATGCCGCCAGGGTCAGAAGCAGCGCGACCGTCCGCCGCGTCATCGTCAATTGACCGCGAACGTGGTCCAGCCTTCCCACCACTTGGGTCCGCCGGGAGCGACGGCGCCCCGGTACGCGGTGGGGGTGACAAACGTCCCGGCCTTGGTCGCAATGTTTCCGGGGAAGGTTTCGAGCCCGCCAGTGGCCGCGGCCGACCCTGCCGCCGGGGTGAAATCCAGAGTCGCGCCGTTGGCCGGCTCCGCGTCCGGTACCGTCAGGAACAGACTGGTGGCCGTGGTCCCGTTCTGGAACACCAGATTGTTGTCCCCCTCGTCCACGCTGCCCTGAATCGTCGCGCCCGTCTGGGGCTGGAACAGGACCGGGGCTTCGGCGATCAGCATGTTTCCGAGCGCGAGGTCGCCGGGCAGGCGATCGAGGGTCGACTGATCCCGCAGACTGATCCCCGCCCGGCTCCACCGGGCCACGACCGAATTCACGTAGTACCCGCCGGTTCCCCGCCGCAGCATCATGCCGATGTTGCCACTGCTGTTGGTCACCGTGGCCGGCGGACCGATCAGCGTGGCGTTGGCTACCATCGGGATGTTGAGCGGGGTGGAGTTCTCGCCGTTGGTGCAGTTGGCGCCGGCACACCCGTCGTTTTCAATGCCCTGCGGGTCGCTCGAAATGTTGCCCGGAGCGCCCTGGCGGGGAATGACCGTCCGGGTCTGATAGGCAATCGCGAACTGGATCCGGCCGACATATCCCTCCGACATGTCGAAGTGGTCGTCACCCGAGTTGTAGGAGACCAGATACTTGGCGTCGACCGCTCCGCCGAAGAACTCGAAGGCGTCGTCCAGACCATTGAGCGACTGGAGGTACTCCAGCGTGGTGCCGCTCCCGACCGCCGCAAAGGTGAAGGTGTTGAGCTCGGCGTTCTCCTGGGGTGCGAAGCCGGCGAATTCCACGCGCACGTACCGCAGGGTGCCGCTGTTGTCGGCGTTGTCAGTCCCGCCGGCGTAGTTGATGAGCGGGTTGCTGGCGTCGGTTCCGCTGCCCTCGAGGTTGACCGGCGACGCCCGGTTGATGATGCCGTTCCCGATCAGAATCAACCCGCCCCAGTCGCCGGCCTCACGCTGGCCCGGCGCGCGCGACGAGGTGAAGACGATCGGCTCGTCGGCAGTCCCGTTGGCCTCGATCCGAGCCCCCCGCATAATGAAGAGCGAGGCGCCCAGGGTGTTGTAGTCGCCCTCGATCCGCGTGCCGGCCTCGATCGTGAGCGTGGCGCCGTTCTGGACGTGAATGAATCCCTTCAGGCGGTAGACCTTGTCTTTGGTCCAGGTCGTACTGGCGGTGATGTCGGCCGTCACTTCGATCTGGCTCCCGGGTGTCGCGGAGGCCTCATTGCTGAAGTCGCTGGAGCTGGAGCCGGCCCGGGCGGCGACCCGGTAGCGGTAGGTCGCCCCTTCCGTGAGGCCGTCGTCATCGAAGCTGGTCGTGGCCGACGTGCCGGCTTCGGCAAACGCGCCCGCTCCCAGAGCCCGCTCGATCACGTAGGAGCCGGCCCCGGTCACGGCGTTCCAGGTCAGGTGCACCGAGGTGGTGGACGTGGCCGTTGCCGTCAACCCGTTAGGCGGGGTCAGGGAAGGGCCCGACGGATCGTCTTCGCCGCAGGCAGCCACCAGTGCGGTGCAGGCCAGTGCGCTCCACCACAGGTTGCGTGAACTCTTGCTCATTGAACTCGGCCTCGGTCAGATGGTCGAAGTGGGTGCGGGGCATTGCAGCCCGGTGCGCCGGCAAAACTCAGCGGCCCGCGTGACGCCGGTACCTCGGACCCGTCACGGGTCTGTCACGGGTTCAGGGCTGCCAGCTCAGACCGACCGTGAACCGCCGTCCCGAGTAGTAGAACTCCTTCGTAGCCGTTCCCTGGGTGAGCCGGGTCTCGGAGTCCAGCAGGTTCTTCGCATCCAGCTTGCCCGACAGCGTGCCCATGACCGGGAAGCGGAGCGAAAAGTCGAGCGAATGCCGCGGTTCCTCGTACACGTTCGGCAGTGGGTTCTCGGCCGCGCTCACGATCCGGCGGCCCACCACGTTGTAGAGCACGGTGCTGCTCCAGCGGCCGCTGCCCGACAGCCAGGACAGCCCGCCGTTGACCACGTACGGCGCCTGGCCCACCAGCGCCCGGTTGGAGCTGATGGCGACGCCGTCGCCCGGGATGGTGACGTCACTCTCCATCAACGTGAGGTTGCCGAAGATGGACCAGGGCTGCAGCGACTCGACGAAGGAGCCCAGGTTCTTCCGGACTTCCAGCTCGACGCCCAGGTTCCGGCCCGATTCGGCGTTGAGGTAGCTGACCAGGCGGGTGCCCGAGGTCGCCAGGTAGACCTGTTCGATCGGGTCGTCGAAATGCTTGTAGAAGACCCCGACGCTGATGACCTCGGCGGTGGCGGGATACCACTCCCACCGGAGGTCGAAGTTGCGGATCAGGGCCCGCTTCAGGTTGGCATTGCCGAGGACGTTCTCCCCGCCGATCACCTCGCGATACAGCACCGGCGCCATCTCGCGGTATTCCGGCCGGGAGAGTGTCTGAGTGGCCGCCAGCCGGATCAGGTGCTTTTCCGTCAGGCTCAGATTGAGCGCGGCCGCGGGGAGGACATCGGTGTACCCGGGCGACGTGGTCACCGGGTTCCCCAGCGTCGGGATGGCGGTGACCTCGACCCGCGAGTTCTCCAGCCGCGCGCCCGCCACCAGTTCGATCCGGTCGGAGAGAAAGACCTGGAGCATGGCATAACCGGCGGCAACTCGGTCTGCGGCCCGGTAGGAGCCTCCCTGCGCCAACGGGGTGACCCGGAAGAACTGGTCATCGGGCCCGGCGAAGCGTCCATCGAAGATCACCTCCGGCGCCAGCTGCTGGCTTTGCCGGTCCAGGGTGGCGGTGATGGCGTAAGCCCGATTGTCGGCGTCGCGGTCGGTACGCCGGAACAGGCCGCCGACCTTGAGGGCGTGGGGTCGCGCCCGGGAACCGAAGGTGAAGCGGTAGTTGAGCGCGCCCTGGAGGTTCTCCTCGTTCAGGCCGGCAAAGGTCCGCACGGCGCCCTCGTTGGAGATGCTGAACCAGGAAGGCTCCAGCGGGTTCCCCAGCGGATCGGTGTCGTGCTGGTACACGATCTCGGAACGGTCCGGCTCGCTGCGGGTGACCCGGGCGTAGGACGCGCTCCAGTCCACCCGGTTCCGGTCGCCCACCTGGTGTTCGCCCTGGAACTGGGAGGCGAGCGCGCTGCGTTCGACATATCTGAGCCGGTAGACTTCCAGCGTGGTGCCCAGGTTCTCGCTGTCGCCGATCTCGTTGCGGGCGTCGTTATCCGCCGACCGGTTGTACGTGGTATTGAAGCTCAGGCGGCTGGACTGCCCCAGGTTGGTGCTGAGATTCACCAGCCCGCCCCAGAGCACGCTGGCGCGGCCGGTCTCGCCCTCGTACCGATCGACTTCCCGTACCAGTCCCGGGCTGTCACCCGGGAGCGCATTGGCCCGGACCTGTTGATCGCGGGTCTCCTCGTCGTAGGCGTAGGACAGGGAAACGAGATAGCCGACCGGATGGCCCAGTACCGGGTCGCTGCCGCCCAGCGAGAGTCCGACGGAACCGGGAAGCTGACCCCGGCCGCTGATCGGGGTCCACGCATTGCGGAAGGAGTTCACCATCTGATTGATCTGTTCCTGCGAGGGAGCCGGACTGAAGTTGCCGGCATTGGCTACTGCCCCGGGCAGTTCCCGTTCACTCGAGCCCAGTGCCAGCCACTCGAGTCCGGCGTTGCGGGGTTGCAGGATGTTCTTCCGGGTGGAGCGGGTGTTGAATCCGGTGGAAACCGAAAGGCTGATCTTCCGGTCCGCCGGGAACTCCCGGGTCCGGATATTCACCTCGGCACCGGAGAAGTCACCGGGCAGATCCGGGGTGAAGGTCTTGCTGGTGGAGATGCCGTCGAGCAGACCGGCGGGGAACAGATCGAGCGGAACGACCTTGCGATCAGGCTCGGTGCTCGGGATTCGTGAGCCGTTGAGCGAGGTGGTGGTATATCGTTCGCCCAGGCCGCGGACCACGACGAATTTTCCGTCCTGCACCGTTACTCCGCTCACGCGCTGCACCGCCGCTGCCGCATCGCCGTCGGGGCTGCGGCTGATTTCCTCCGCGGTAACGGCATTCACCAGGTTGAGCGCCTGGCGCTGTTCGTTGAGCGCCCGGGCCACCGATCCGCGCTCGGCTTCGGCCGTTACCGTCAGCTCGGCCAGCTGGACCGTTTCCGCTTCCAGGGCCACATCCTGCGTGGCCACCTCGCCGCCGCCGAGGCTGATTCCCGTAATGACTTTGGGCCGGAACCCGATCAGCCTGACCCGGAGAGTCACCGCGCCCGGCGGTACCGCTTGCAGGTGGTAGCGGCCATCGATGCCGGACGTGGCCGACAGGAGCGGGGTAGAGCCGACCAGCTCGATGACGGCCCCGCCCACCGGAGTACCCCGGTCCGCTTCGACCACCCGGCCGGTGATCCGGCCAGTGGACTGAGCGGCGAGCGGAGCCGCCGCCAGGAGGGGCAGCAGGCCGAGCAGGAGTGACGGACGGGAGCAGGGCATGATGAGCCTCTTGGGACAGGATTTCCCGCAGGGATGTCGGGGATCGCTTGCCCGGGAGAATCAGCAGGACCGGCTACTGTCGGTTAACGGGAATGCAACGAATGGGTCACAAACTGCACGGTCGAAGATGGTCGAAGATGGTCGAAGACAGTCGAAGATGGTCGAAGATGGTGGTACCGGATATCG
>DASTEX010000426.1:0-5500 GCA_035709185.1 Gemmatimonadales bacterium | reverse complement strand
CTCCGTACCGGTCCAGCCCCTCGTGGCCGGCCGCAATCACTTCGGGTTCGTTGGATAGCCCCAGGTAGTTGTTGGAGGAGAGGATGATGATCTCGCCCCGTCCCTCCATCCGGGCGCGCGGCGCCTGGGGGCCTTCCAGGTAATTCAGGCGCTTGTAGACCCCATCGCGCTGGAACTGATCCAGCTCCTGGCGGAGTCGCTGGTCGAGCGAGTTCATGCCCCAATCTCCAGAATCACTTTGCCGGCCTGGCCGTCCTTGATGACGCCGATGGCCTGATCGATCTGTTCCAGCGGGAAGCGGTGGGTAACGACGGGACGGGGGTCGAGCTGGCCGGTCTTGAGGAAGCGCTGCATGGCGTGCCACGTGGAATACATCTTCCGGCCGGTGACCCCGTAGAGGGTGAGTCCCTTGAAGATCACGTCGCGCGCGAAGTCCACTTCGGTGGTGCGGCTGGGAGTGCCCAGCAGGTTGACCCGGCCTCCCGGCCGCGCGGCGGCAAAGGCCTGCGCGTGACCCGAGGGGTGGCCGCTCATCTCGCACACCAGGTCCACGCCGAGGCCGCCGGTCAGGTCCTGGATGCGCCCCACCACGTCATCCGTGGCCGGGTTGAGCGTGACTTGCGCTCCCATCGAGCGGGCGAGCTCGAGCCGGCGGGGGTTCAGGTCGCTGGCCACGACGAGGGAGGCTCCGGCCGCGCGGGCCACCCCGACGGCGAAACACCCGATCGGCCCGCAGCCCAGGATGAAGACGGTGCTGCCCGGCACGTCGCCGCCCTCGAGCACCGTGTGGACCGCGTTGCCGATGGGATCCATGATCGCGCCGACGTCGGGAGCGACGCCGTCCAGCAGCATGACGTTCCCGGCCGGCATCGCGATGTAATCGGCAAAGGCCCCATCGCGATCGACTCCGATGATGCGGGTGCGGACGCAGAGGTGGCCGTTGCCGGTGCGGCAGGGCAGGCAGTGCCCGCAGATGATGTGGCCTTCGGCGGTGACCAGGTCACCCGGCTTGAGGAGCCCTTCGGCCTCGGCCTCGGGCCCCAGCCGTTCGATCCGGCCGGCAAATTCATGGCCGATGGTGAGCGGGGGCTTGAGCCGCCCGGAGGCCCAGCTGTCCCACTCCCAGATATGGAGATCGGTGCCGCAGACGCCGGCATGGAGGACCCGGATGAGGACATCCTGGGACCCGATGACAGGCGCAGGAACGTCTCGGACCACCATACCGGGGCCCGGACCGGGTTTGACGATGGCTCGCATGATGGACGGCAAATATAAGTGCGGAGGTACCGGTCCCTCGTACCAGGTACCGAGCTGCTACTCGATGCCGAACGTCAGAAGGGATAGTCCGGCAGCAAAGGAAACCCGCTGGCGGCCTGAGTGATACCAGGTCATGGGAGCGGCGCGGACATGGCCCCCGGCGTTGAAGCGCCACAGCAGGTCGCCGGTCCGGTCGTGAAACGCAAACAGCTCCGTCCCCGCGCCGGCGAACACCAGTTCACCGGCGGTCGACAACGTCCCGCCGAGCGGGAAGGATGTTCGGGGTGAGGGATACCGGTATTCCCAGCGCTGTTCTCCGGTCAGGGCGTCCAGGGCCCGGAGCGCGCTGACCGCGTCACTCTCCTGCTTCTGGCCCCGGCTTCCCAGGAAACGCTGGCCCGGCTCGTAGTCCTCATCACGATTGAAGAACACGGAGCCCTGCTCCCGCGTGGGGATGTACACCATTCCGGTCCGGGGACTGTAGGACGGCGGCCACCAGTTGGTGGCTCCCGCCTGCGATGGCCACACCATGGCGCCCTGCCGCGAAGGTGCTGCTCCCGGCGCCGGCACCGGCCGCCCCGAGGAGTCGATCGAGCGGGCCCAGGTCTGCCGTGCGAAGGGACGGGCCAGCAGAAACTCACCGTTCTCCCGATCGAGGATGTAGTAGAAGGCATTCTTGTTGGCCCAGAGCATCAGCTTCCGCGGTCGTCCCCCGAAGGGCGCATCCACCAATAGTGGCACCTGGCCGGCGTCATAATCGTGGACGTCGTGGGGAGTGAACTGAAAGTACCAGGCGAGTGCGCCGCTGGACCGGCGCAGCGCCACGACGGAACTGGTATAGAGGTTGTCGCCGGGCCGCGGGTCGCCGTTGTAGACCGGCCCCGGATTGCCGGTGCCGATGTAGATGAGGTCCAGACCGGGATCGAAGCTGCCCGTCATCCATGCTCCGCCGCCACCGGTCTCCGCCGATTTCCCGCCCCACGTTTCACTGCCGGGCGTACCCGGCTCGGGAATGGTATGGAATCGCCAAACCCGTTTGCCGGTCTCGGCGTCGTAGGCATCGATGAAGCCCCTGATGCCAAACTCTCCGCCGGCGACTCCCACCACCACGAGGTCGCCGGCGATCAACGGAGCCGAGGTGATGGAGTATCCCCGACGATAGTCCGTGAGGCGAACCTCCCATCTGGGTTTCCCCGAGGCGGCATCGAGGGCGATCAACCGCGCGTCAGGAGTCCCGAGGTATAAAGTGTTGCCCCGGATTGATACACCACGGTTCACCGCACCGCAGCACAGATGGAGGCGCTCAGGCAGGATCGGCTGGTAGGTCCATCGCACGCTGCCGGTGCCCGCGTCCAGGGCCACCACCGTCGCGCGAGGCTCGGTCAGGTACATCAGGTCACCTACGACCAGCGGCGTGGTTTCGAACGCGGCGACGCCGCGATACTCGATCTGGTACATCCACTGGAGCCGCAAGCGTCCCACGTTACCGCGGTTGATCTGGTTGGCACGGCTGTATCGCCAGCCGCTCAAGGAGCCGTGATAGAACAGCCAGCTGGAAGAATCGTCGGGATCCCGGAGCAGATCTTCCAGAGTGACCGCCGGGACCTGCCAGGTCGTTTCGGCAGAATCCGGTTCGTAATGACGCCTCAGATTCTGAATGTGGGCCACCAGCTGCCAGGCCTCCCGCTCCTCCAGCTGGTGGGCCGGCATCTCCGTGCCGGGCACCCCGTCCTGGATGGTTCGGTAGACGGCCCAGTCGCTGCTCCCATGCCGGGGGGCTGCGCCCCGGAGGTCCGGTCCGGCTCCTCCCCCGCCTGACTGATGGCAGCTGGTGCACCGTTCCTCGAAGCGTTTCTTCCCGGCTCCAACGTCGGGCGGCGAGGCCCACGGGTTCCGGATCGTCGCGTATGCGCTGCGAGTCTCGGTGATGGAGTGGAGCTGGTAGGGACTCCAGGGCGGAAGCATCCGGATCAGATCGGTCCAGCCGAGCTCCGGAAACTTGCCGCCCAGCTTGAGCAGAACCACGTGGCCCCGCCAGCGGAGGGGTGGGATGGTCAGCGTGGCACCGCAACCCGCCGCGCCCGCCAGGAGCAGGCCCATGAGCAGGGTGCGGCGTCGCAGTTTTCCAGGTCTGTCAGACACGCACGGGTAACTCTACCGGTTCCACTCGTACGGCGGCGATCTTGAATTCCGCGATCTTGGCGTAGGGATCCAGGGTCGGATTGGTGAGGAGATTGACCGCTGCTTCGCGGTAATGCATCGGAATGAACACCTGGCCCGGAGCCTGGCGCTCGGAGATCCGCACGCCAATGACGATGGCGCCCCGGCGGGACGTCACCCGCACGCTGTCGCCATCGCCCAGACTCAGGTGGGCGGCATCGGCCGGATTGATCTCGACGACCGGCACCGGCTCCCGCGAGTCGAGCCCGGTCGACCGGCGGGTCATGGTCCCGGTGTGCCAGTGATACATCTGGCGGCCGGAATTCAGGATGAAGGGGAACTCCGCGTCGGGCAGCTCACTCGGCGGGAGGAATTCGACCGGCACCAGCAGCGCTTTGCCATCCGGGGTGGGGAACCGGTCGGCAAAGAGGAAGGGCGTGCCCGGCGAGTCGGCGTCGAGCACGGGATACTGGAGCGCGCCTTCCCGGCGCAGCTTGGCGTACGAGAGGCCCCGCCAGCTCGGCGTCACGAGGGCAATTTCGTCCATGACCTCGGCGGCATCCCGGAACCCGGTCGGCAATCCCAGCCGGTTCGAGAGCTCGATCAGGATGTCCAGGTCCCGCCGAGCCACTCCCGGAGGGGGCAGCGCGGCCTCCGCCAGCTGAACATGGCGATCGGTGTTGGCAAAGGTCCCCTCCTTTTCGGCAAAGGAGGAACCGGGGAGCACCACATCGGCCCAGCGCGCGGTCTCGGTGAGGAACAGGTCCTGGACCGCCAGAAACTCGAGCCGGCGGAACCACTCCTCCGCGTGGGCCACGTTGGGATCGGACAGGACCGGGTTTTCGCCCATGATGTACATCCCGCGAACCGGGCTCCCGGCCTTGGCGATCTCGGTGACCATCAACCCCTTCTCCAGCGACAGCGATGCTTCCGGCACCCGCCAGGCCCGGGCGTATTCGGCCCGCACCTCCGGATCGGTGACCGGCCGGTAGTCGGTATAGGCGAAGGGAATCGCCCCCACGTCGCTGGCGCCCTGCACGTTGTTCTGTCCCCGGATCGGGATCATCGCCGCGCCCCAGCGGCCGATCATGCCGCAGCAGAGCAGGAGATTCAGCAGGCTGGCGACGATGTCGGTGCCCGTGGCGTGCTGGGTCAGGCCCATGGCCCAGAGGGTCGAAGTCCGCGGGCCCTTGGCGTACCACTCCGCCGCCCGGGCGATCCGGTCGCGGGGAATGCCGGTGAGCTTCTCTCCCAGTTCCAGGGTGTACGGCTCCACCGCGGCGCGGACCTGCTCGAACTCCCGGGTGCGGGCCGCAATGAACTCCCGGTTCTCCCAGCCGTTGGCGATGATGTGCCGGAGCATGGCGCTGTAGAGCGCCACGTCGGTACCGGGGAGCATCTGGAGGTGAATGTCGGCCAGCGCAGCGAGCTCGGTGCGGCGGACGTCGGCCACGATCAGCCTGGCGCCGCGGGCATGAGCCCGCTTGATCAAAGCGCCGAAGACCGGGTGTGACTCCGTGGTGTTGGCGCCGGCGATGAAGATGACATCGCAGGCCTCCTCGATCTCCCGCATCGAGCCCGAGGCCGCCGCGGTCGCCAAAGCGCGGTTCATGGCCGCGACCGAGGTCGAGTGGCAGAGCCGGGTGCAGTGATCCACGTTGTTGGTCCCGAAAGCCGCCCGGACCATTCGCATGAAGAGATAGTTCTCCTCGTTGCTGCACTTGGCGGAGGAGAAACCGGCCAGGGCTCCGGGCCCGTGCGACTCACGAATGCGGAGCAGCTCCTGAGCCGTGAGCGACATCGCCTCGTCCCAGGTGGCTTCGCGGAAGGCCTCATACCACTGGGGCGGCGTCGCCACCCGGTCGCGCATGTCGCGCTCATCGGCGCCGTTCGAGAGCCCGGTCAAGGGCGGCTTGCCGACCTGCCGGACCGGGGGCCGCGGCTTGAGACCGCGGGCGCCCTCCGCCACCGTGGGCCAGCCGCCTTCGCGATGGCGCGGCGTTTCGCCGGTCCATTCCCACCGTCCATCGGGACGCTGCTCCCAGCCCTTCCGGATCAGAGGACAGGTCAGGCGGTCGCGGTG
>DASTEX010000425.1:0-5193 GCA_035709185.1 Gemmatimonadales bacterium | reverse complement strand
GCATCCTCGGCGTCACGGGCGATGGCCAGCACTGCCCCCAGTGCAGTATCGGCCGGAACTCCGGCGGCCACCAGATCCGCCAGCACTGCGGCCGCAATCGTGACCGGCCGGCCCGAGCGCAGCGAGCGCAGGCGGGCAAGGTCGTTGGCTCGGGCTCCCGCCCGGAGCGCGCTGGCGCCAGCGGTGAGCTCGGCGGTCGAGGCCGATTCTCCGAGAGCAGTCCTGACCACTACGAGCTCATCCCGCAACCGGACGACCGCGTTCGCGATCAGATCCGGCGACGCTCCCTTGGCGGACCCTTCCAGGGCCCGGTCGATCAGCGGCTCGGTCGGTAACCCGAGCGCCCGGGCCGAATCGATCACCGACTCGATCCGCTGGCGGGCCGATTCTGGCAGGCGTCCGGCCAGCCGGGGCTCCTGGGCCCGAGCCGTCGCCGAGCCCAGCACCAGCAACAGCGTCACTCCTGCCACGCGCTTCATGCGCCCCCCACCGTCACCACCGAACTGGGCCGCCCGAATTCGTCATCCCGGGCCGGAGCCTCGGGATCGATGCGCCAGACCCTGCCGTCGACGATGAACGCATAACGGTACCGGCCGGGGGTGAGCGGAATGGTCACGTGCCAGACTCCGTCGCCGGCCGCCCGCTGCAATGGCGTGGCCGAGGTGCTCCAGTCGTTGAAGTCGCCGACCAGTGACACGACCGCCGCCCCGGGCGCCACCAGGACGAACTGGGTCAACTGCGCGTCGCTCAATTCCGGCTGGTCCGGTGGCGGCGCCGTTCCGGAAGAGCGATTCGACAGCCACCCGGCGACCAGCAGCGCGGCAAGACCGGCGGCTGCCACCGCCGCCTGGATGGGCGTGAACCGGATGGTCCACTGCCGGTTCCACCAGGACCGCAGGGGATTGGGCGGGGGCAGATCGGCAACCTGGCTCATCACCCTGGCGGTGAGGTCGGGTGAGAGATCGACCGGCTCCCGGAGCGCCTCGATCACGGCATCCATCGGATCGGGACGCTCAGTCACGGATCGCCTCCGCCAGCAGCCGGCGCAGCTCGTCCCGGGCCCGGAACACTCTCATGCGGAGCGTAGCCGCCCGCACCCCGGTGACCGATTCCATCATCTCGTAACTCATGTCTTCCACGTGCTTCAAGAGAAACGCCTCCCGCTGCTCTTGCGGCAGTCGCTCCAGGGCCCGGTGGATGGCATCGCGCAACACCTCGCTCCGTTCCGGGGAGACCCCGGACGCGGCCGCATCGAAGGCCGCGTCGCTGCTCACGAGCACCTTCCTGGTCCGCGCCAGCCGGCCGGCGTAGGTCCGGCAGCGGTTGACCAGTATACCGAAGACCCACGGACCGAAGCCGTGGTCACCGTTACAGCGGGCCAGCGAGCGGTAGGCCCGGACGAAGGTATCCTGCACGACATCTTCGGCATCGGCCGGGTTGCCGAGCATACGAACGGCATAACGTCCCAGCCGTGACCGGTAGCGCTCCACCAGCACCTCATACGCCCGGGATTCCCCTTCCAGCACCCGTCGTACCAGCGACGCGTCACTTTCATTCACAATTCTGATACCTCGGCCGGGCCTGGGTCGTCACCGGCTATCAGCTATCAGCTATCGGCTGTCGGCTGTCGGCTGTCGGCTGCGGTGGTACAAAGGCGAGCTGCCAGCGGATAGCTGACAGCTGACTGCTGACACCTGTGACAGCGATCGCTGAAGGAGGGTATACCAGAAAAGACCGTCCTATCAAGCGAGGGTCCGATGCATCCACGGGCGTTCACCCTGGGAATTCTCCTTGCGGCCTGGGCCACGCCGTCCCGGGCCCAGCTGATCTCGATCCGGACAGTCCCCATTACTCAATCGCACCAGTTCGACCTCTTCCCTTCTCTACGAGGAGGGATGGGCCGGGTGTCCTTGGCGGTGGACGATTCCCTGCTGGACCCGTTCCTGAACCCCGCCACCGGCGCCCGGGTCGGGGCCAGCCGGTTCTTCGGATCGCCCAGCTTCTACAGTGTCTCCCGGGGGGCCGGAGCCGGCCGGAGCCTGCCGCTCGGCACCTGGCTTCGCGCCGGCAAATGGTTCGGCGGGGTCGCCCTGGCCGTCCAGCAGGTTGACCTGAGCGACACCGACCGCTTCCTGCCTCCTCCGTGCGAGGTCTGCCTGGCCGCGGAGGGCGAGACGATCGACATCCCACCCGATGACCGCTCCCTGGGCAACGCCTTCGGGTACGCCATGCTCGGTGCAGAGCTGGGGGGTGGGCTCGCGATCGGGGGCAGTGCCGCCTGGGCCGACCTCGACGCGGTGGACGGGACCGACCTGATGTATGCCAACAGCCTGCGGGTGCGGCAGAACGGACATTCGATCGATGTGAGAATCGGCGCGCTCAAGGAGTGGGAAGGGGCCCGGGCGCTCAGCGCGCTGGTGCTGCATAACCGTTCTGCCGCGAGTCACGACGTGTTCTACCTCGACCCGGTCTGGGATCCGGGAATCCCGGGGTTTTCCCAGCGGCCTCGCCAGGAAGCCAACCGTGACCGCACGAAGACCTGGGGATTGCACCTGGAGTACGCCCAGCCGATTGCAAATACCGGGTGGCGGGTGGGCTGGGTGGCGACGGGCAACCGGACGAGCCAGCCGGAGGTCGCCCATTACGAGATTCAGAACGTCCCGCGTCATCCGGGCAATTCCGAGGCGTACAACTTCGGAGTCGGATTCTCCCGGACGGAGAAACAATCGACCTTTGCCCTCGACCTGATCTACGAGCCCATCTGGAGCTACACCTGGGCCGAGGCCGAGGCGGCGACCGAGACCACGCGCGGCATCATTCCGGCCGGCGGAAAGACCATCGAGAACCGGTTCCGCTTCTCCAACACCCAGCTCCGCGCGGGCCTCTCGCAGGATCATCGGTTCAGCCAGGACACCAAGTCGGTGGGGTTCCAGATCGGCCTGGTGCTGGACCGGATCGACTACGCGCTCCGGCAGGACGACAACGTGACAATCACCACCAGTCACCGGCACGAGAACTGGATCGAATGGACCCCGACGTGGGGACTGAGCCTGAGCTTCCCTGCCTGGGAGCTGCGCTACCGCGGCAGCCTGACCAATGGCACCGGGCGACCGGGTGTGCCTTCACAGGACGTCGTGTTCGCTGATCCCATCGGGCCCTTCTTTCCCGGTCCCGGCGCACCCCTCACGCTGCGGGACATCAGGGTGACGACGCACCAGATCGGGGTGACCATTCCGTTAGCCGTCAGCCGTTAGCCGCGTTGGAGCGAGACCATGCGTGTACGCCTTTGTGCTCTCCTGGCCACCGTTGTCCTACTGGCCTGTCATTCCGACGACTCCGTGGGTCCGGATCCCGAGCCGACCATCGACCAGCAGCTGCGCGCGAGCATCGGCAACTGGGGCGTGGTGCCGATCGGTGAAATGCCGCCCCAGAATCCGGCGAAGGTCGCCCTCGGGAAGGCCCTGTTCTTCGACCAGATCCTGAGCGGCAATCGCGACGTCGCCTGTGCCACCTGTCACGATCCCTCCGCGGCCCTGACTGACGGGCGGTCGCTCGCGATCGGCACCGGCGGCACCGGCGCCACCTCGTCACGGCAGCTCGGCGAGGGACGCCAGTTCACCACCCGGAGCGCTCCCACGCTGCTCAATGCCGGCCTGGGTTTCTACCAGATGTTCTGGGATGCGAGGCTGACCGGCGGCTTCGGGCAGTTTTTCAACGGCTCCAGGTCGTTCGCACCGGCCCAGCCGAACCTTCTCGCGGCCCAGGCCATGCTGCCGGTGCTGAACCGGTTGGAAATGCGGGGCCAGGCCGGCGACCGGGACATTCACGGGGAGGTCAACGAGCTTGCCTTGCTGGAGGACGACCAGGAGGAAGAGATCTGGCAGGCGATCACGGAGCGGCTGATGGCGGTCCCGGCCTACGTGGCGATGTTCAATACGGCCTTCCCCGGCCAGCCACCCCGCTTCGAGCACGCGGCCGAAGCGCTGGCGGTCTTTCAGATGGAGAAGTTCACTTTCACCCGGACTCCGTTTGACCGCTACCTGGAGCAGGACGACAAAGCGCTGACGCTGCAGCAGAAGCGCGGCGGACTGCTGTTCTTCGGCAAAGCCCTCTGCTCGACCTGTCATAACGGGCCTTTCCTGGGGGCGAACGGCCTGGCCAACGTCGGGGCGCCCCAGATCGGCCCGGGAGGAACCCGGCAGCCCCCGCTCGATCTTGGACGGGGCGAAGAGGAAGGCTTCGAGTTCTATCAGTTTGCTTTCCGGGTTGCGCCGCTCCGCAACGTGGAACTGACCGCGCCCTACTTCCACAGCGGGGCCTACCAGACCCTCGAAGCGGTGGTGCGGCACTACAACGATCCGGAGGAGGCGTTACGGAATTATGACCCCTCGCAACTTTCCCCCGACATCCAGCCGCTGTATCACGGGGATGTGGCGACCGTGGGCGCCTTGCTCCAGACGGTCGATCCCCGGCTGCGGCAGGGATTGCATCTGACGGATGGCGAGGTTGACGATCTGGTGGCGTTTCTGAAGGGGCTGACCGATCCTGCTGCGAGGAATCTGGCGTTAGCCGTGAGCCGTGAGCCGTGAGCCGTGAGCCGTGAGCCGTGAGCCGTGAGCCGTTAGCCGTTAGCCGTTAGCCGTTAGCCGTTAGCCGTTAGCCGTTAGCCGTTAGCCGTTAGCCGTGATGATCGTATTCGAAACGAGATCTGCAAGAGCGCGTCTAGCGATCAACGACTAGTGACTGAAGACTAAGTAAGAGTAAACCGGCACCTCGGTCTCGGCCTCGCATCGGTTTCGCACTCCACCGTCGGGACCAGGCCAGTGGCCCGATGGAGCAGCGCGGCAACTGCCTGGCAGGTGGCCGGAGTGCGCTGGGCGGCTGCACCCAGGGGACAGCTCGCGCCTTCCAGCCGCACTCCACTCTTCAGGGGCTTCTGGGTAACGGTCGCGCCGAGCGCCTCCAGGGCGGTCCGGCCGGCGGCGGCCCGTTCCCGCAAACTGCCGGACGGCGCCTGACCGGTACCGGCCAGCCGCTCACCGGTCTCCACCATGAGCCGGCGCAGCGAAGCGTCAGGCAACCGTTCCGCCAGCACCGACAACAACTCGAGCAGGCAGGGGAGATACGCCCGCGACAGCGCGTCTGCTCCCCGGCCGGTGAGCCCGTAGAGATGACTGGGCCGGCGTGGCCCCC
>DASTEX010000424.1:0-2256 GCA_035709185.1 Gemmatimonadales bacterium | reverse complement strand
ATCAGCAGATAATTGAGCGGGAACCAGATGGGTCCGCGCCAGTTGGAATTCCCGCCGAACAGCGCGGTGTTCGATTCACCGGGGCAGTACTCGACCCGGTATTCCTCGCCCTCGGCCTGGAAGACATAGGGCCGCTCCTGGTGAACCCGCGAGAGCGACCGGACCCCGTAGGGAGACAGGAATTCGTCCTCGTCCAGCACGTAGCGCAGCACCCGGGTGAGCCGCTCCCGAGTAGGCAGGGCCAGCAGCCGGCGCCGCTGGTCTTTCGCCGGCTGGGAGAGGGCGATGTGCCGGCCCAGGTCGCCCCGGTTGGCGAGGAACCAGTCGTGGCGCAGCTTGAAATCGGGCAGCCGCTCGAGGGTTTCCTCATCCAGCAGCTCGGCGGCGAAGAGCGGGATCAACCCCACCATGGAGCGGACCCGGAGCGGCGTCTTCATGCCGTTCAGGTGCAGCTGATCGTAATAGAAGCCGTCCTGCTCGTCCCACAGGCCGCTTCCGCCCAACGTATTCATGGCGTCGGCAATGGCCACGAAATGCTCGAAGAACTTGGTCGCGACGTCTTCGTACGCCGGATCCTCCCGCGCCAGCTCCAGGGACATCGAGAGCATGGTCGCGCAGTAGAACGCCATCCACGCGGTCCCGTCGGCCTGCTCCAGGTGACCCCCGGTCGGCAGCGGTCGTGACCGATCGAAGACCCCGATGTTGTCGAGACCCAGGAATCCGCCCGAGAAGAGGTGGTGACCCTCGACGTCCTTCCGGTTCACCCACCAGGTAAAGTTGAGCATCAGCTTCTGGAAGGTGCGGGCCAGGAAGAGCCGGTCCCGGCGGTCCCGCGGACCGGTCATTTTGTACACTCGCCAGCAGGCCCAGGCATGGACCGGTGGATTCACGTCGCCGAAGGCGAACTCGTACGCCGGAATCTGGCCGTTGGGATGCATGTACCATTCGCGCAGGAACAGCACCAGCTGGTCCTTCGCGAAGTCGGGATCGACCCGGGCGAACGGAACCGTATGGAACGCCAGATCCCAGGCGGCGAACCAGGGATACTCCCAGGCATCCGGCATCGAGATCACGTCGCGATTGTTGAGATGGCCCCAGTCGGAGTTTCGGCCCCGTAACCGTTCGCGCGGCGGCGCCGGATGGGCCGGATCGCCGGCCAGCCACTGCGGCACGTCGTAATAGAACAGTTTGCGCGACCAGATCAGCCCCGCGCGGGCCTGCCGCAGCACCTTCGCTTCTTCCTCCGTGGCGCCGGGAGGGGTGAGCGCGGCATGGAAGCGGTCCGCGTCACCCGAGCAGGCCGAAAACGTTTGGTCGAAATCGACGAATGGCTCGGACGGCAGATCGTACGGGGTCGCCAGCCTCATCCGGATCACCACCTTGCCGCCGGCGGGTACGGTGAGCCGGTACCAGAACGCGGCCTTGGTTCCCTGCCCTGCTGGATTGACCGCCGAGGACTCGCCGTTCACGACCAGCCGATGGAACCCGTCCTTCACATACGGTGAGGCGTTCGGCACCCCGAAGAGCCGCTCAAGATTGGTCTCGTTCTCCGTAAAAATCAGCGCCGGCGCCGTACCGTCGGACGCCGCATCGGCCGCCAGTATCATGTCGCTCAGATCGGCGTGGCAGGCGCGGATCCGGCTGGCGCCGGCCCGCTCCAGCAGCGGCCGCCGCGGGAACCCTTCGCCTTCGCGCCCCCAGCTCCAGGTATTACGAAACCAGAGCGTGGGCAGGAGATGCAGCTCGGCGGCCTGGTCGCCCCGGTTATGCACGGTAAAACGGACCCGCAGGTCGTCGGGGCCCGCCTTGGCGTACTCGACCTCCACGTCGTAGTACCGGTCGTCGGCAAAGACTCCGGTGTCGATCAGCTCGTATTCGGCATCCTCCCGCGTGCGCCGACGATTCTCTTCGACCAGGCGGGCGTAGGGGTATTCGGCCTGAGGATACTTGTAGAGCGCTTTGAGGTAACTGTGAGTCGGCGTGGCGTCGAGGAAGTAGTAGCACTCCTTGACATCCTCGCCATGATTGCCCTCCGGCCCGGTCAGCCCGAAGAGGCGCTCCTTGAGGATCGGGTCGCGTCCGTTCCAGAGCGCGAGGCCGAAGCAGAGCCGCCCCTCGCGGTCGCAGAGGCCGAGGAGCCCGTCCTCGCCCCAGCGGTAGGCGCGCGAGCGCGCCTGGTCGTGGCTGAGATAGTCCCAGGCGCTGCCGTGCGGGCTGTAGTCCTCGCGCACGGTGCCCCATTGCCGCTCGCTGAGG
>DASTEX010000423.1:0-5880 GCA_035709185.1 Gemmatimonadales bacterium | reverse complement strand
GGGAACCGTGCGTCGCCGGGACCAGGATGACCGCATCGTCGACCCGGTCGAACAACAGCGGATCACTGACAGCCTGAAAGAGGCCATGGACCAGTGCATCGCCGAGCTGGTCGCCGACATGAGGGAAGAGGATCCCGACCTCAGCCGGCCCATCGTCCGGGCCCGGAGAGAATGCTGGCGCAAGCGGCGGGCGGAGGAAGGCAATCTGGATGTGGTCACGCCGCCTGACAGTCTGAGCATGCTCTCCAGCCCCGAACTGGGTGAGCCGATTCTCCAGATGGGAGACCTGATCAACGAAGACGAGATCCGGAGCCTCTCGAGCGCCATCAAGGACCTGCCGACTTCGCGGCCCTGGCAGCCGCGGCTGGAACTGCCCTCCGGTGTGACCGGTGAACTGCTGCGGCACGCGCGGTACAACCGGATCGAGGCCCTGTCCCTGGGCGCGTCGAGCACGCTCGATCTGGGGCCGATGGCCCTGCGCGGGACGGCGCGGATCGGCGTGGCCGATCTGGTGCCTAACGGCGAGCTGGCGCTGATGCGATCGACACCCAACGGCCAGTTTGCCCTGACCGGATACCGGCGGCTCGCGGCCGCCAATCCCGACACCCGTCCCCTGGGACCGCTCAACAGCTTCTTCAGCCTGGTGGCGCAGCGGGATGACGGCGAATACTACCGCACCCTCGGCGTCGAGCTGACCGCCCAGAACACCAATGCGGGGTGGATCTCGGCCCGGGTCTACTTCCAGCGGGAGCGTCCCGCCGAGGTGGAGACCAATGCCAGCCTGCCCCGGCTGTTCAACGACAACAACGTGTTCCGGCCGAATATCGCGGCCGACAGCGCCGATCAGTTCGGGGGATCGCTCACGCTGCGGGGAACGCGGGCGCTGAGCCGCGCGGTGAGCCTGGGCGGCGAAAGCACCATCGACGGCGCCGGCGGGGACTTCGACTACGGCCGGGCGGCCGGCACTATCCGGCTGTTCGTCACGCCCGACGGTCCGCTGGCAGGCGGTGCGTCTTTCTCGGGTGGAACGTCTACCGGCACCGTGTCCACCCAGGGCCGGTTCTATCTCGGCGGAGCGCCAACCCTCCGGGGATACTCCGGCGGCGTGATGGCGGGTGAGGCGTTCTGGAATGCACGGGTGGAGCTGGGGAACAGTTTCCCGGCGGTGCGCCTGATCGGATTCGCCGATGCGGGGTGGGCCGGCGATCGCTCGCAGTTCGCCAATGGGCGTCCGCTGATCGGCGCCGGAGTCGGCGCCAGCTTCCTGGATGGGCTGGTCCGGTTCGACCTCGCCCGCGGCCTCCGCGCGCCGACCGGCTGGCGGTTCGAGATTTACGTCGACGGCGTCATCTGACCGGGTCCGGCGGCCAGGAGTGGCCGGGCCCGGCTCAACCGCCAGTACCAGGTGATCGAGGCGATGCCGAACAGGCCGGCGGCGGCGACGAGGGCAGAATCGAATCGGGGGAACGCCAGGAGCACTCCGGCGGTGACGACCAGCGTGGCCAGCCGGGCCACTTCCATGGCGCCGACCCAGCGGGCGCCTTCCAGCAGACTTCCCAGATTGCTCAGCGTCAGGGTGATGTAGAAGGCCACCACGCCGATCTGGAGCGGGGTGAGTTCCCGGGCGTACCGAAGCAACGCCACGGCCGCCAGCAGCGCGACCACGAACTGCACGAAGGTGTAGCGCCGGATCGCCGCCGGAATCTCGGGGTCGAACTTGCGGAAGGTGGCGCGGCGGACTTCGGGAATGGTGACGGGACCGCCGAGATCGGCCGGCCGCCAGCTGGGCGGGCCGAAGATCACCTTGAGCTTGTCGCGCCAGCGGCGGGTCTGCCAGGCGGCCCGGAAGATCTCGACGAACACATGGACATTGGCCCAGAGCGGGTTCCAGCTGCCTAACGGCCGGGTAATGCCGTAGACCGGCTCTTCCTCCTCCGGGGTGAAGCTGCCGAAAAGCCGGTCCCAGATGATGAGCACGCCGGCGTAGTTCCGGTCCTGGTACTTCGGGTTGACCCCGTGGTGCACCCGGTGGTGCGACGGCGTGTTCATGAACCACTCCAGCGGGCCCAGCCGCTGGATCTCCCGGGTGTGGATCCAGAACTGATAGATGAGGTTCAAGCCGTGACAGACGGCAAACATGAGCCACGGTACGCCAAGCAGCGCCAGCGGTGCGTAGAACACCCAGGTGAACAGCCCGTGCAGGCTCGACTGCCGGAGTGCCACGGTGAGGTTGTACTCCTCGCTGGAGTGGTGCACCACGTGCCCGGCCCAGAGGAGGTTCACTTCATGCGACAGCCGGTGCGACCAGTAATAGCAGAGGTCCACCAGAAGAAAGACCACGATCCAGCCGGCCAGGTTGGCTCCGGAGGCAAGCGGCGGTCCGTCGGGCCAGGCGGGAAGGGAGGTCCAGTGCTGAATCGACCAGCGGGCTCCGATCCAGGCGAAGATCCCGTAGGTCATGAGCGCCAGGAGAATGCCGGTCAGCTGGGAGAGGATGCCGCAGGACAGGTCGGCTACCGAGTCGTTCAGCCGGTAGACCTGGTGCCGCCGCCGTTTGGCCGACAGCAGCTCGACGCCGATGAGGGCGAAGAAGAGCGGGATGGAGGCTTCGATGATGTCCATTGGGGGCCTTGGGGCCGTCTCAATACTACACTGAGTCGGAAGGTCGGAAGAGTCGGAAGAGTCGGAAGATCGGATGGTCAGAAAATCCTGTTTGACCCTTCCGACTGTTCCGACCTTCCGACTCTTCCGACCATGTAAGATTTCGGAATGGACAACATCTGCCACAGTCTCGTCGGAGCCGCGCTGGCGGAGTGCGGGCTCCGGCGCCGGACCCGGTATGCGACCGCGGCCCTCGTATTGGGCGCGAACTTCCCCGACATCGACGTGGTCGCGGTGTTCACCGAGCATGGTCTGGGGTTCCGCCGGGGGATCACCCACGGGATTCCCGCGCTGATCGTCCTCCCCTTGGTGCTGACCGGGCTCCTGGTGCTGTACGATTGGTTCTGGGGGCGCCGGACGAAACCGGCAACCTACGTGGATGCCGGCGAGCTGCTCACGCTTTCCGCGCTGGCCATGGTCACGCACCCGGTGCTGGACTGGCTGAACATCTACGGCATGCGGTGGCTGATGCCGTTCGACGGCACCTGGACCTACGGCGACAGCCTGTTCATCGTGGACCCCTGGCTGTACCTGCTGCTGGGATCGGCCTGGCTGGTGGGGTGGCGGCTGCGGCGGGCCCGGGAAGGAGCCCGCCCGGCCGGTGAGCGATTCGCCCGCGTGCTGACCGGCGCCGCCACGGCCTACGTGGTGGTCATGATGGTGGTCACCGCCATGGGCCGGGCGGCGGCCGCACGAGAGCTGGGACTGGACCGTCCCACCCGGCGCCAGCTGATGGTTGCGCCGCCGTTCTTCGCCTCCTGGCGCCGGGAAGTCGTCGTGGATTCCGGAAGTAGCTATCGCATGGGCGCAATCGACTGGCTTCCGAGGCCTTCGGTCACCTTGTCGCCCGTCACCATTCCCAAGCAGCTCCAATTGATCGAGGATCTGCCCCGTACGGTGCCGCTGGCAGACCTGCTCGACTGGGGGCGCTTTCTGTACGCGCGAGAGGTCGGAGATGCCGTGCTGGTGGACGACCTGCGCTATGCTCGCGGTGGGAGATCGTTCGCGGGGGTTGTCGTCGAAGGTGGTCGAAGATAGTCGAAGATGGTCGAAGGTGGTCGAAGACGGTTAACCCGGGGAGGCGGGGACCGCCTTCGATCGACTGCCTTCGACTATCTTCGACTATCTTCGACTATCTTCGACTTGTATAACGGCCTTCACCACCTTCCGCAGCTCCACATCCCGCAGAGCCTCTCCCGCCCGTTCCAGGGGATAGCGGGCCGCGGCCCGATCACTCCAGGGAATCCGGTCCTGCCAGAGCGCGGCCAGGGCAACCGCCCGGTGAAAATGGGAATAATCGGAGCCCCAACAGCCCCGCAGCTCCACGTGCTTGCGGTTGATCTGGAGATGGGGGTTGATGGCGACGCTCCCGTGGTCGGTGTACTGTCCCACCACCACCACGCGGCCGCCGTCCCGCACCAGGTCCAGCGCCTGCGGCACTGCCTCGGGTGCACCCGAGGCCTCGATGACCACATCGGCGCCCCGCCCGTGCGTCCGGCTCCGCACCTGCGCTGCGCGATCGGCCGGCGGCAGCTCCAGCCCGGCGACGGTGGTAGCGCCCATGCGGCGGGCAAAGTCCTGTCGATCTTCCGGGTCACCGATGGCGATTACCTGGCCGGCTCCGGACCGGGCGGCCAGCGCCACGGCCGACTGTCCCACGGGGCCCACACCCAGGACTACCACGGTTTCGCCCAGGCGGATCCGGGCCAGGTCCACGGCGTGCAGACTGGTGACCAGTCCGCATCCGCCGCCGATGAACGCCTCCGGCGGGAGTGAATCCGGCAGGCGGATCAGCTTGACCCCGGGCTTGATCCAGATCGCCTGCGACCAGCCGCCTAACAGTCCCTCGTCGGCGCTGTAGGTGATGCCGTACACCCGGCGGGAGGGGCAGCGAGTGGTTTCCTTCGCGACCAGGCAATACCAGCAGCGGTTGCAGGTCTCGTGCACGTCGAGGAAGGTGACCAGGTCGCCCGGCCGGAGCGGCGCGCCTTCGATGTCGGTCACCGGTCCCCGGGCCTCGGCGATGCGGCCAACCGACACGTGGCCCGGAATGATGGGGTAGGGAACCCCCTTGAGCCTCCCGTGATGCAGATGCACGTCGGTGCCGCACACCTCCGAAAAGACGGTGTGCAGCAGGACCGCCCCGGGTTCGAGTTCCGGCGCGGGAAACTCCTGGAGCCTGATGTCCTGGCCCGGCCCCGGCATCACGGCGGCCGTGTAGCGATGCATGTCTGGTCGAAGATAGTCGAAGACAGTCGAAGGCAGTCGAAGACAGTCGAAGACAGTCGAAGGCGGTCCCCGCCTCCCCGGTTAACGTCTTCAACCATCTTCGACCATCTTCGACTGCCTTCGACTTTCTTCGACTATCTTCGACTGTCTTCGTCTATCTTCGACTTATTCTTCGACCATCTTCGACTACGTCAAAGTACCGCGCGGTCTCCCGGATCCTCGCCCGTTGGTCTGCCAGGGCGGCGACGGCCTCCTCGAACGTAACCAGCGAGAACTCCGCTCCCACGCCTGGGGCCTTCTGGGCGAACTGCCCCAGGTCAGCGGTGATCACCGCCGCGAGTTTGGGATAACCGCCCACGGTCGGCCCGTCGGGCATCAGCACGATCGGGGCGCCGCCGTCGGGTACCTGGACCGCGCCGGGACACACCGCCTCGGAGGGAAGGGCCGGAGGCCCGAAATGCCGGAGCGGCGGGCCGTCCATCCGGTACCCCATCCGGTCGGAGGCGCTCGCAATGCGGTACCATCCGCCCAGCAGTGCCTGCCAGGCCGATTCATCGAACATTTCGCTCTGGGGGCCGGGAACCACCCGGATGGCATGGCGCGAGCGTGGCAGGAGGTGTGGAGGGAGGCTCCAGACGGTGTCCGGCGGCGTGTAGTCCACGCGGCCGAACGGGAGCCGATCTCCCTTCCGGAGCCGTCTGCCCTCGAGTCCGCCGAATCCGGCCACGAGATACGTGGCGCGCCCCCCCAGCACCTGAGGGACATCGATGCCCCCGCTGATCGTCAGGTAGGCGAACCGCTGCTCCGGCAGCTCGAGGCCGATCTCATCGCCCGCCTGCGCCATGATGGCGGTCCAGGCCGGGAGAGACTCGCCATTCACCGTCAGGGCCGCTCCGGCCGCCACGACGGCCGCGCGCCGGTCGAGCCGGAGCATCCCCGATCCCAGCGCCCACTCGAGTCCGGCCGCCCGGGCCGTATTGCCCACCAGGA
>DASTEX010000422.1:0-4526 GCA_035709185.1 Gemmatimonadales bacterium | reverse complement strand
AGTGCAGAAGGGGCTCACCCCAGAGCACCGATGTCAAACCCGCGACCCTTTTACATTCTGCAATCTGCAATCTGCAATCTGCAATCGTGTTCTCCCCTTCCCTTTCATCAGTCCTCCTTCGGCGCCGGTGCTTCCCATAGTGCAATGACATTGCCATCCGGATCCGCCACCAGCGCCATGATGCCCCACTCCTGCTGCGTCGGCTCGGCCAGAAAGCGGACGCCCCGGGCGTGCAGGTCGCCACAGAGGTGGAGCAGGCCGTCGACCCGGAACGTGAGACCAGTGTGCCGTCCCACCATGGCTTTGGCGTCGGCGTGGGCAGCGGGATGAACCCCGAGCCGGGTCTCGCCCTCCAGGAACTCGGCGCCGAAGCTCCCCCGGGCCCGCAGTGGCAGACCCAGCATATCGCGATAGAATTCGACGGCACGATCGAGATCGTTCACGAACACCGCGGCACTGTAGAGTGAGATTTCCATGATGACTTCGTGGCTGGTCGAAGGTGGTCGAAGGCGCTCGACGGGGGTCGAAGATAGTCGAAGGCGGTCGAAGGTGGTCGAAGACGGTACCACTTCGACTTTCTTCGACCAGCTTCGACTGCCTTCGACTCTGATCTTCGCGTGGATGGTGGCTGCCACTCCGGTGGGGGCCCAGGTTCCCCGGAGCCCCTGGGATTCGCTGGCCCGCGACCTCCTGCGCGAGCTGATCGAGATCAACACCACGCACAGCGCGGGCAGCACGGTCGCCGCGGCCCGGGCCATGGCGGCGCGGCTCCAGACGGCCGGATTCCCCGATTCCGACGTCGTGGTCATCGAAACCGCACCCCGGAAGGGGAACCTGGTAGCGCGGCTCCGGGGCCGCAGTGCCGCGCGGAAGCCGATCCTGCTGCTGTCCCATATCGACGTGGTTGAAGCGAAACCCGAGGACTGGACCCTGCCGCCGTTCCAGTTCGTGGAGCGGGAAGGGATCTTCTACGGCCGGGGCGTCGCCGACGACAAGGATGAAGGCGCCGTTCATCTCGCGCTCCTGATGCGGCTCAAAGCCGAGAAGTTCGTCCCCGATCGTGACATCATCGTGGCGCTCACCGCCGACGAGGAGGGCGGCACCGACAACGGGGTCGCCTGGCTGCTCCAGAACCGGCGCGAGCTGATCGAGGCCGAATTCGCCCTCAACGAAGGCGGCGGCGGACGGGTCCGCGAGGACACGAAGATCTCACACGACGTCCAGGCCAGCGAGAAGAAGTTCCAGAATTTCATCTTCCAGACCACCAACCCGGGCGGGCACAGCTCCGTGCCGGTGCGGGACAATGCGATCACCCACCTGTCGGATGCGCTGGTGAAGCTGGGGGCGTACGACTTTCCGGTGCGGCTGAATCCCGTGACCCGGGCCTACTTCACCCGCCTGGCCGCGATCACGCCCGGGGCCATGGGACAGGCGATGAAGACCATTGTGGCCAATCCCGGGGATACGGCAGCGGCCCGGGTGCTCTCCTCCGATCCCCGCTACAACTCCCAGCTGCGCACCACCTGTGTGGCGACGATTCTGAGCGGTGGTCATGCCGCCAATGCCCTGCCCCAGCGGGCGCGCGCCAACGTCAACTGCCGGATCCTGCCGGACGAGTCGCCGGAAGAGGTCCGTCTCCAGCTGGAACGCGTCGTCGCCAACCCCAAGGTCACGGTCACGGCCGAAGGTCAGGCGGTGAACTCGCCCCCTTCGCCGCTGACGCCGGCCCTGATGTCGGAGATCGAGCGGATCACGAAGGAGATGTGGGGCAACGTGCCGGTCATCCCCACCATGAGTACCGGCGCCACCGATGGGCTGTACCTGCGGAACGCCGGCATTCCGGTGTACGGCGTGTCGGGACTGTTCTATCCCGAGACCGGGGCCCACGGGATGAACGAGCGGATCCCGGCGCAGGCGTTCTACGAAGGGCTGGAATTCATGTACCGGCTGGTGCGGTCACTGACCCGACCGGGAACAACCTGACGGTCAGAGTTCCGATGCTTCCTTGATGATCTTCCCGACGATCCCGTACTTCACCGCGGCGTCGGCGTCGAGCCAGAAGTTGCGGTGAGTGTCTTCCTCGATCCGTTCCAGCGACTGGCCGGTTTCGCGGGCGAAGATCCGGTTGAGCCGATCGCGCATCCGGAGGATTTCCCGCGCCTCGATCTCGATGTCGCTGGCCGATCCGCCGGAACCGCCGGCCGGCTGGTGCAGCAGGAACCGGGTGTTGGGCAGACAGTAGCGATCTTCCCGGGGAACGGAGACGTAGATCAGCGCGCCGGCGCTGGCTACCCAGCCGGTCCCGACCATCTTCACCCGCGGGGTCACGAAGCGGACCATGTCGTGGATGGTATCGCCGGCTTCCACGTGGCCGCCCTGTGAGTTGATGAAAATGGTGATATCGTCGTCCGAGTCCGCGCTCATCGCCAGGAGCTGCGCCATCACGCTGGCAGCCAGCTTCTGGTTGACTTCGCCGCTGATGATGATGTTCCGCGCGCGCAGCAGGCGCTCGATAATCGGATCGCTCGTGCCGGTACGGTTTTCCTCGACGCGGGCGTTGGCAACCATGAGTTTCTCCCGGGCATTCCGTTCGCACTAACAATAACGCCATTGGCCGGATTTTCCGTATGCGTCTCCTGATCCTGTTCGCCCTGTTCCAGGCCCCGCCGCCGGCCCCGGCTGTGATTACCAATACGACCGTTATCGACGTCGCTTCCGGCCGGCTGGAGCCGGGGCGGACGGTCCTGATCCGGGACGGCCGGATCGTGGAAGTCGCGCCGGCGGGAGCGAAGGCCCCGGCCGGGACCCCGGTGGTCGACGGGACCGGCAAGTTCCTGATTCCCGGTCTTTGGGACATGCACGTCCACGCCGCCTTCCCCGGCCTGGACCAGCTGTTCCTGCCGCTGCTGGTGGCCAACGGTGTCACCGGTGCGCGCGACATGTCAGTCACCCCGATCAGCCAGCTGGATTCGGCCCGCGCCCGGATTGGCCGGGGTACCATGGTGGGGCCGCGCCTGATCGGCTCGGGCAATCTGGTCGATGGAGTTCCGCCAATCTGGCCCGGCTCCCGGTCCGTCAGAACTCCCGAAGATGCCCGCCAGGCAGTCGATTCCCTGGCGGGGGCCGGCGCCGGATTCATCAAGGTCTACAGCCGGCTCTCACCCGAGGCCTACCGGGCGATCGCGGCGGAAGCGAAGCGAGTCGGTATTACCTTCGCCGGCCACGTCCCGACCCTGGTATCCGCGGCCGAGGCCTCCGATCTGGGGCAGCGTACCATCGAACATCTCACCAACCTGGCGACGGCGTGCTCGAGTGAGGAAGCCGCCCTGCTGGCCGAGGTTGCGGCCGTGGTCAGCGATTCGGCACGAGGGTGGAATGCCGCGGGACCGGTGCAGCTGCGCCAGGTACCCCGGATTCAGCAGACCTACGATCCGGCGCGGTGCCGGGAGCTGGCGCAACGGTTCATCCGGAACGACACCTGGATCGTACCGACCATGGTGGTCCTCCGGTCGGTCTCCCATCTGGACGACACCACGCTGGCATCGGATCCCCGGCTCGTGTACATCCCCTCCAACATGAGTCGCGGATGGAATCCGCGAGCCGATTTCCGGTTCCGCTCGTTCACGCCGGAGATCTGGGCAGTCCGCAAGACGGTGTACGCGCGGCAGCGGGAGATCATCACGCTGCTCCGATCGGAAAACGTCCGGTTCCTGGCCGGGACTGACCTGGCGAATCCCTTCATCTTTCCCGGCTTCTCCCTGCACGATGAGCTCGGGCTGATGGTGGAGGCGGGATTCACCCCGCTCCAGGCCCTCCAGGCGGCGACCGTCGAGCCGGCCCGCTTTCTGGGGGCGGCGGATTCGATGGGAACGGTGGCCCCGGGAAAGGTGGCCGACCTGGTGCTGCTCGATGCCAATCCGCTGGCCGACATCCGGAACATCGCGCGGGTACATGCCGTCATTGCGGCCGGGCGACTCTACCGGCGACCCGCCCTGGATTCGCTTTTGGCCGAGGGACGGAGGCGGGCGGGAAGACAGTAGCGTGCAGAGTGCAGAGTGCAGAGTGTAGAAAGGGTTAGTTCCGAATTCCAGCTCGGCGCCCCTCTGCACTCTACAATCTACAATCTGCAATCTGCAATCGGAGAAAATTGTCCAGCGCTTCGACCAGCATCTCGAGCCGCTCGGGCGTGATGTCGGTAATCAGCGGCAGCCGTTCACCGGCCAGGCTCCACTCGATGTCGACCCAGCGGCTCACAATCTGGGCGTCTACTTCGCGGGCTGACTCGATCCAGAGCGCATGGGCCTGCGCCTCCCATACCAGTCGCAGCCGGATTCCGCGCCGGAAATACTCGGCGTAGGCGTTTTCGCTTTCGCTCGCCGCCGGCTCCACCGACGCCACCTTGAAGCCATGCGCCCGGATCACGGGGAGCAGATGCTCGCGGGCCTGGTCGAAGACTTCGGTATAGATCATCCGCCTACCTCCACCGGCCAGGGCGGACCACCGTAGTCCTGACGCAGGATGGCGTA
>DASTEX010000421.1:0-4648 GCA_035709185.1 Gemmatimonadales bacterium | reverse complement strand
GGGTTTGCCGCGTTGGCCGATACCCTGGTGGTGCGGAGCGCCGGCCCGAATTCGCCGGTGCAGGACGTGACCGGGACTCAGTCGTTCGCCGCCCTGCGGGAGTACGCCCGCTCGCATGCGGCGCTGGCCCGCTGGGACCTGACCGAGGCGGCGGAACGGCTCCGCGCGGCCCTGTCCGCCGATCCGGTGTACCCCCAGGCCCACCTGCGGCTGGCCCAGATTGCGCAGTGGGAAGGACACTCCTCCCGGATCTGGCGAGAGGATGCCGCGGCCGCCGTGGCCGGCGGCCGGCTCTCCTCCCGCGATAGCGTGCTCGCCCTGGCCCTCCTGGACCTGGCGGACCGCCGGTATCAGGATGGCTGCGAGCGCTATCGGGTCCTGATCGCCCGGGATTCGCTCGACTTTGCGGCCTGGTATGGACTGGGCGAGTGCCAATCGCGCAACCGGGCGGTCCTGCGGGATTCGACCAGTCGGTCGGGCTGGCGGTTCGCCTCGAGTGGACACGCCGCCGTGCAGGCCTATGTCCGCGCCCTCAGCTTGATCCCATCGGTCCATCTGATCTATCAGGGAGCCGCGTTAGGCCGGTTGCAGCAGCTGCTTCATGTCGATCCCGATCTGGTGCGGCAGGGGATGGCGGTCGACGCGACGGACACGGTGCGGTTCGCTGCCTTCGCCGGCCTGGTCAACGACACCCTGAGCTTCATTCCCTGGCCGGCCATGGAAGTCTTTGCCGGCCGGCCCGAAGCCCTTCCGGAGACCCGTCCCCAGGCGCTCCGGTGGACCCGGGACCTGCTCCGCCGGCTGGCCGAGACCTGGGTCCGGGCGTATCCTCGCAGCCTTCGGGCGCTGGAGACCTACGTCATCGCACTGGAAGTGAACGGCGAGCTCACCGGGAACGCCCGGGGGCTGCCGACGGCCATCGAAGCGGTGCGACAGATGCGATCGCTGGCCCCGAACGAGATGTATCGTCGCGACGCGATGCTCTGGGAAGCGCGGATTCGGATGAAGCAGGGAGATTTCGCGACTGCCCGGGGCCTCGCCGACAGTACGTTGCGCGATCTGGATCAGAGCCACCCCGAGGCCCACCGGTTCGCTCCGGCGGCGGCGCTTACTGGTCGGATCGGGCTGGCGGCCAGTCTGCTGGCTTCGGGAGCGCCGATCTGGAGCCCGGTGACCCCGGACACCCGGCCGCTGGAACTGCCGGTACCGGTGCGGGAGGACGCGCTTCGATTGATGACCTTCGCCTCATTCGGCGTTCCGGCCGAGAGCATTCAGGCTACTGCCCGGCGGGTCCGATTCGCGATCGCAGCGTATGTCGTGCCACCGGAGCGGGTCGCGACCGAGGCCGCCCTGTTGGACCGGCCGGCGACGCTGGCGTTTCCGCTGATCGAGACGTCCGGGGCGTCGGCGAACTATCTGTTGGCACTGCAGCAAAGCGTTCGCCGGGATGACCGGGAAGCGGTACGAAGGCGCCTCGATGAGATCGCGGTGGCGCGTCGGGGCCAGCGCCCGGGGGATGTGGCGCTGGAGATCGTCCTGGCGGAAGCGAATCTGCGGGCGGCTGCCGGCGACAGCGCCGGTGCCGAGGCGCAGCTCGATCAGGCGCTGGAGGCGCTGCCCACCTTCGGGGTAGGACTGCTGCGCGAGGTGCCTCCGGCAGCGGCGGTGGGCCGGGCCATGGCGCTGCGGGCCGATCTCGCCGCCGCGGCGGGTAACCGGGCCCTGGCCGCCCGATGGGCCCGCGCCGTGATCACTCTGTGGAGCGATGCAGATCCGCCGCTGGCGCCAACCCTGGCGCGGATGCGGCAACTCGGCGGCCGAAACTGAGCGGACGCCACTCACCAGCCCGGAGGGTCGCATGAAGCGCTTTCTCTCCGCAGGAATCGTGACTGCTGTTGCGGTTGGGATGATCGGAGGTGCGTGCCAGCCGGCCCAGGAGCAGCCCCCTGACACGACGGCGGTGGTTGACACGGGTCCGGGCGCCGGCGGCGCTTTGTTGACCTGTGATCCGGAATCCGGGTTCGACCCCGAGCCGGGGCATCATTCGGCACGGCGTCGGATCAGCCCGGGGGTCGTGGTGAGCATCGTACCCCACACGCAGTCCAACCAGTATTCCATTCCCGACCTGTGGGATGGGCGGGTTGTCGCCAAGTTTGTGAACCATGGGAACGCACCGTACGAACCCCTCCAACTGAGTGCCGGGGGGCAGTCATGCCTCGCCATCCGATCGGCCGTGGTGAATGGCAATCGGATGATGGTGGCCGAGGCGCTCGCGCCGGGGAGCCAGACGGGGCGAAGACTGCGTGGGCTGAACCTCGAGCTCCACGATACCACAAACAAGACGCCGTTGGCGCGGTGGATCAACGTGTCGCGCCGCGATTTTATCCCTGTCGCCAACGGTATGACCGGGAGCCCTGTGATGCAGCTGATCGGGTTCGCCGCAGCGGTCCAGGACAGCGCGCCGGGACCGGGACCGGGGGCCTGGGTCACCTGCGTCACCAACGGGTGCTGCCGGGTGTCGGCGGAGGAGTGAGGGGTAAGGAGCAAGCCGTAAGCGGTACGCGGCAGTGAGCGGGGGGGCAGGAGTTCCCGTACGCTCACTGCTTACGTTTTTTTCCGGCTTCCGGCTCCCCTCCTCCCGGCATACATTGTACACAATACTGCCGACAATTTGGAGGCCCGGATGCGTTCCGCTGTTTCCTGGCGCGTTGCGCCGCTGGTACTTGCTCTCGTCATCACTCCCGCCATGGTCACCGGGCAGGCTGCCGGTGATCTCAAGGGACTCGACCAGGCCGTCGCCGCCATGATGGCCGAGTTCCACGTGCCCGGTCTGGGGGTGGGCATCATAAAGGATGGCCAGGTGGTGCTGGCCAAGGGCTATGGTTTCCGCGACGTCGAGGCGAAAACCCCGGTTACCCCTCGCACCCTCTTCGCCATCGGCTCCAATTCGAAGTCGTTCACGGTGGTATTGATGGGCATGCTGGTGGACCAGAAGAAGCTCGAATGGAACAAGCCGGTCCAGACCTGGCTGCCCGACTTCGAGCTGCATGACGCATATGCCAGCCGGGAGATGACTCCGCAGGACCTGGTGTCGCACGTCTCCGGCCTGCCGCGGCACGACGGGCTCTGGTACGGCCGCTCGTTCACCCGGGAACAGCTCTATCAGCGGCTCAGGTACCTGGAGCCCAACACGTCGTTCCGGAACGTGTGGCAGTACCAGAATCTGATGTATCTCACGGCCGGCGTGCTGGTGGAGAAGGTGGGAGGCCAGACCTGGGAAGCGCAGGTAAAAGAAAAGATCTTCACGCCCCTCGGCATGACCCGCGCCAACACCTCAACCAATGACATGCCGAAGTCGGACGACTTCAGCTGGCCTTACGACTATCGCGGCGGGAAGATCATCCGGGTTCCCTACCGCAACATCGATCCGGTCGGACCGGCGGGGTCGATCAACGCCAGCGTGGAGGACATGCTCAAGTACGTCCAGTTCCGGATGAACTACGGCAAGGCGGGCGACCGCCAGCTGCTCGCGGCCCGGCAGGACAGCATCATGCAGCGGCCCCGCGCGGTGGTGCCGGGGGGCTGGACCTTCCAGGGAACCACCGAGGTCGGCCCCGACACCTACGGCCTGGGCCTGGCAGTGACCAACTACCGGGGCCACAAGCTGGTGATGCACGGCGGCGGGATCGACGGGTTCATCTCGCAGATGGCCTGGCTGCCGCAGGAAAAGATCGGCCTGGTGGTGCTCTCCAACAGCACCAACAGCGGCGGCGGGGGCAACCCGCTGCCTAACGCCCTCACATTCCACCTCCTGGACCGGATGCTGGGGTTGGCCCGGATCGACTGGCACGCCCGGGCCAAGGCGCAGACGGTGCGGGCCGATTCGATCAGCAAGGCCCGGCGGGCCGAGGACCTGAAAAACCGGGTGGCGGGCACCAGTCCGAGTCATCCGCTCGATGCCTACGCCGGCCGCTACGAACATCCGGGCTACGGCCTGCTGGTGATCCGGCGCACGGCCCAGGGGCTGGAAGCGACGCTCGACAGCCACACCGCCCCGCTGGCACACGTGCATTTCGATGCCTTCGAGGTGGCGCCCGACTCGCCCACGGCGGGGATGCTGCAGAACGTCCGGTTCAACTTCGGGCTGGATGCGAAGGGCGCGGTGAGCAGCGTGCGGGTCCCGATGGAGCCCGCGGTGGCGGCGATCGAGTTCACCCGCGTGCCGGAGGCCGCGGCGGCGGGGAGTCGCTAAGACTGCGAACGGTTCGCCCTGCCTCGGTGGCCGGCTGCGGCCCCCTCCACGGGCGCTTCGTTTCGGGGGAATTCACTTTCGGGTGAGATTGGCTCACGCTCCCCGAAACCAGCGCCCGCTTCGGCGGCAGCAGCCGGGCCACCGTCGCCGGCGAACCGCTCACAGTTTCTTCGCGGCCTCGCGTCGCGCGAACGCGGCCGGCGGGTTGTGCCCCCCTTCGGCGAGCTGATACGACTTGGCCCAGAGCTCGCGGGCCTTGTCGGCCTGTCCCTGCTTCTCGTATACCATCGCCAGCAGCGAGTGCATGAACGGGTCGTTCTGGTTGCCGCGCAGGGCGAGCGCGGCCGTCAGATGGTATTCGGCCTGGGCCAGGTCGTTGGTGTAGAGGGCGACGTA
>DASTEX010000420.1:0-3751 GCA_035709185.1 Gemmatimonadales bacterium | reverse complement strand
AACCTCGACCAGGACAGCCAGGAATACCTGTATTTCGTGATCCGGAACGACGGCAAATACCTGGTGAAGCACCGACTGGGCGGCGAGACCCACACCATCTCCGACTGGACGGCCCATCCGGCCATCGTGCGACACACCGGGGAGGGTGGTCCCACGGTGAAGAACGTGCTGGGCGTGGCGGCGGCGGCCGACAGCGTCCGCCTGTTTGCCAACGGGCAGCAGCTGTCGGCCTATCCGGCCGATCACATGAAGGCCGATGGCCTGGTCGGACTGCGGGTGAACCACGGGCTCAACCTGCACGTCTCACGGCTGGAGATCAGGTAGACGTCGAAGGCGTCGAAAAACGTCGAGGACGTCGAGGACGTCGAGGACGTCGAGGAACGTCGAAGGCGTCGAGGGAAAGTCGGGGGCTTGCGCCGGGGAAATTCTCTGACTAAAGTCAGAGAATGGAGCCGGTCGAACGCGTCCGCAGCTTCAACCGCACCGTCACGCGCCACATCGGCGCGCTGGACGATCACTTCCTGGGGCGGCACCGGTCCCTGGGTGCCTCTCGCCTTCTGTTCGAGATCGGGAGCAACGATGGGATCGAGATCCGGGCCCTCCGGAGCCGGCTGGGCCTGGATTCGGGCTACGCCAGCCGCCTGCTCCGCTCGCTCGAACGGGAAAAGCTGATCCGGATCGAGCGCTCACCCTCCGACGCCCGGGTGTCGCGGCTGCGGATCACCCCGGCAGGCCGGGAGGAGCTGGCGGACCTCAACCGCCTCTCGGACGCTGGGGCGGCGGCGACCCTGGAGCCGCTGAGCCAGCCGCAACGCGAGGCGCTGCTCTCGGCCATGGCTACGGTCGAGCGGCTGCTCACCGCCGGCGCCGTGCAGCTCGAAGTGGCTGACCCGGTCAGCCCTTCGGCGATCTACTGTCTCAACCGCTATTACGCCGAGCTCGCGAAACGGTTCGATGAGGGATACGACCCCACCCGGGGAATCGGCGCCAGTGCCGAAGAACTCACACCGCCGCGCGGTTACTTCGTCATAGCCCGGCTGAACGGCCAGGCGATCGGATGCGGGGTGATCAAGTGTCACCCCGATTTCGGCGAGATCAAGCGGATGTGGGTGGACCCGAACGCCCGCGGGCTCGGAGTCGGACGCCGGATCCTGGAACGGCTGGAGGCCATCGCGCGGGAGCGAGGCCTTCCGCTGCTCCGGCTGGAGACCAACCGCACCCTGAACGAAGCCCAATCGCTGTACCGCAGCACCGGGTTCGAGGAGGTTCCCGCGTTCAACCACGAACCCTACGCCGACCACTGGTTCGAGAAGCGACTGTAGACCTCGGGGATGCAGTCCCCACAGGGGAACCCTGCCTGGCCCCACCGTATTCCAGATCCAGCCACTCCATCGCACACATTGCAGCGACCTGCGTTTCGTCGAGTTGACCATGCGATACCTCCTGCCGCTTCTTGCCTTTGCAATGGCTGCCGGGTCGGCCCTGTCGGCCCAGAGTGCCCCTTCCCCGGCGGGAGGGTCCTGGCGCGCGGTGTATAAGCACGATCCGTCCGGCCGGCCGCTCGCAGGTGACAAACGCGCTCTCATCGAGGCGGTCCGCCGGGGGCAGTCCGTTCGGCTGGCGTGGGGGGTCCGCCATCCGCGGGATTCCACCCGGTCGGTGGAACACACTGCGCTGCCGGTGTTTCTGACCGTGGTGGATGAAAACGAGGTCTTCGTGCAGGTGGCCGAGCACCTGGCCTACGCCGACTACTGGTCGCGGGACGCTCAGGCGATTCGGGATCCCCGCATCACCTGGTCGGCGATCCTGGGAACCACCGGTTCCTTCAACGCGCTCTTCTACAACCGCGCCAGCGGGGAACTGGTGCGGGAGCTTCCCCAGCGGGTGACGATTACCTGGTTTGTCGAGGGCCCGGGAGGAACCGGAGCTCCGCCCCTGTTTTCGAGCGACCCGGTGCTTCCGCCGGCTGGCTGATGAGGCAGCGAGTCGGCGTGGCGCCGGCAGCGGTCTCAATGCGAGTGCCGAGTGCGGATTGAAGATTGCATGATGTAAAGGAGGCGAAGCCAGCTACCCTCCAGGGTGCCAGCACCCCAACCCTTCTGCACTATGCACTGTGCGTGATGCAGTCTGCAGTCAGGTTCCTCCATCACCCCTTGTCAGATCTTCCCTAACGCTCAACCGGTAAAGCGGCCGATCGGCCCCATTCCTCCATCGCGCCGTCATACAGGCGCGGGCGCCAGCCGAGGTATTTGGCGATGAACCATGTGACTGAGGCACGGGCCCCGGACTGACAATAGACGACCACTTCGTGCTCCGGCCGGACGCCTGCCTGTTGAAACAGGGTCCGCAGCTCGGAAGCGGGGCGGAACTGTCCGTCCCGCACCAGGGTGGTCCAGTCGACGTTGGCCGCGCCGGGAATGTGACCGGGGCGCACTCCCTCGGCGTGCTTCTTCCCGGTGTATTCATCGGGTGAACGGGCATCCAGCAGTTTCGTGGTGGCATCACCCAGGCGGGACAGGACTAGCGCCGAGTCCACCACCAGAAACGTCCACGGACGGGGAGAAAAGTCGGTGGCCGTGACCGCCGGCGCTTCGGTGCTGATGCGTCCTCCCGCCGCGCGCCAGGCCGCCAGGCCGCCGTTGAGGACGGAAGCTCTCCCACCGAGGCCGAGGTAATCGAGGGTGAAGTAGAGACGGGCTGCCGGGATGGGGTCGCCGTAGATGATGATCCGCGACTGATAGGAGAGCCCCAGCTCCTTCATCAGGCCAACCAGCTGTTCCAGCGCCGGCAGCTCGTTGGTTGCAGGTTCGCGCGCCGTGGTGTAGCGGGAATAATCGGCAAAGCGGGCGCCCGCTATGTGACCGGAGTCATAGGTTGCCCGGTTGCGATCGGCGTGCAGCACCACGATGCCGACCTGTCCCAGCCGCTCCTTCACCCATTCCGCCGACACCAGCATGGAATCCCGCACCACGAGCGCCGGTGCTTCGACTGGAAGCTCCCGCCGGGCGCTCCAGTCCTGGAACGAGCCGTCGTACAGCTTCGCCGGATAACCTGACAGCCGCGCGGCGAACCACACCAGGGTCGCCTGCTGCCCGATGTGGCAGTACGTGACCACGGTCTCACCCGGCTTCACACCGGCACTCTGGAGTATCCCGCGCAGTGCGGCCGGGTCCTTGAACCGGCCCGCTTCGGTCATAACGGTTCTGAAGGGTACGTTGGCGGCGCCGGGGATCCGGCCCACTCGCGTCTGCCGGGTCTCGGCTCCGTTGTAGAACGCCGTATCACGGGTGTCCACCACGGCTACCTTCGGGTCGTCCAGGTGTTGCTTGACCCATCCGGCGTCCACCACCATCTCGCCCCGGGGCCGGAGGGTCACGCTTCCTTTCCTCGGCGCCGGAACCTCGGTGCTGGCGGCGCGTCCTTCCGCTTTCCAGGCATCCCAACCGCCGTCCAACACCGCTACCCGTCCCGCCAGGCCGGCATACTCCAGCGTGAAGAACGCCCGGGACGTCGGCGTGAAGTGACCGTCGGAGTAGTAGAGGATGATGCGGCTGTGGTCGGACACGCCCCGAGCCTCCAGCACCGAGTCGAGCACCTCAGGCGGTGGCAGCTCGAGTGAGAGCCCGCCCGCCGCCGGAGCGGCGGCGAAGTCGCGAAGCGGATTCAGGAACTGGGCGCCGGGGATGTGCCCGGCGTCATAGGTCGGCTGAGTCCCGATGTGGAACAGCACCAGCCGGGAATCGTTGAGGTT
>DASTEX010000419.1:0-3887 GCA_035709185.1 Gemmatimonadales bacterium | reverse complement strand
CAGGAGCTGCGGCTGCCAGCTCCCGCCGCTCTGCTCGAGCACGGTCCCGGGGCCGATCGCATAGACGTGATCGGGGTCCAGTCCCCATACGTCGAGCAGGAGCCCGCTGCCGGTGTCCACCCGGGTCCAGCCCGCGCCATCGTAATGAAGAATCACTCCCGAATCGCCGGCCACGTAGACGTTGGAGGGACTGCTGCCCCAGACCCCCAGCAGATCGGCCCCGGTGGGGACCGGCACGGGCTGCCAGGTGGAACCATCACCGGTCGAAAACACTGTACCCCGCTGACCCACGACCAACCCGGCGCCCGACGGATCCATCCAGAGCCCCAGGAACGTCACATCGGTCTGGCCCTCCAGGGCAGTGCTCCAGCGGAGCGGGCCTCCGGCTGCCGGAACGACGGTGAGCCGAAGAACGGCCTGGGCCGCGGCACTCGCCGCAGTGATGCGGGTCGTTCCAGGCGAAATGGCGGTAATGCGGCCGGCGCCATCCACGCCCGCCACCTCGGGGGCCGACGAGAACCATTGGAGGACCGGCTGTTCGATGGGGAGGCCATCGAAACCGGTTGCGGTGACCCCGGGAGTGAAGTCCGTGCCCGGCTCGAGCCACGCCGTGGCGGGAATCAGCTCGAGTTGGGCAACCTCACCCGGCCCGAGCTGGTCAGTGTCGCATCCGGCGAACAAACCGGCCCAGAGGATGGCAAGGAACGACCCGGCAGACCTCATGCGGCGCGCAGAGCCAGGCGACGGAGATACCAGAGCACCAGGGCGTCCATCCAGCGCCGCGGTAGAAGCCACTGCAACACCACGCGCCGCCTCGCGTCCCGTCCCAGCAGATAACGCGGCCGGGGCCGCGCCGAGACCAGGGCATGCTCCACGGCATGGACCACCCGCTCCACCGGAATGGCGCGGTCCGCCATGCTGTCCAGCAGCCGGAAGAGCGCCGTCATGATCGTCCCATACCGGCGATGAGCCTCCTCCGGCAACTGGCCCGCGGCGGCGGTTTCCAGCTCGATGGCCTTGTCCCATATCGGCGTGCGCACGACCCCGGGCTCGATCACGCTGGTGTAGAGTCCGTGCGGCAGCAGCTCCATCCGCAGGGCGTCGCTCATGGATTCCAGCGCGTACTTGGAGGCGCAGTACGGTCCGATCAGGGGCGTGGTCACCCGTCCGGACACCGACCCGATGTTCACGATCCGGCCGCGGCCGGCGTGAAGCAGCGGGAGCGCGGCCTGGGTCACGGCCAGCAACCCGAACACATTGACTTCGAACACCTGGCGGAAGGCCTCGAGGGGCACGAACTCGAGCGGCCCGCCCCGGGCCGTGCCCGCGTTATTCACCAGGCCCTGGAGACCCTCATCACCGACGATGGCCGACAGCTCGCCGGCCGCGACGGCAATCGACGGGGGCCGGGTGACGTCGAGATACAGCGGCTGGAGACGCTCCGAGGCCTGCCCGGTCAGGCGCCGGGCGTCTTCCTCGCGCCGCACCCCGGCAAACACCCGCCAGCCCGCCCGGTCGAAATGGAGCGCGCAAGCTTGGCCGATGCCGCTGGAGCAGCCGGTGATGAGGAGGTTCTTAGGCATGCGGGAAACCTACAGCCGGAGGGGCGGACTCCTCACTCCATCGAAGATGGAGTTCCCGGCCGTTGGAACTGCACCCGGCAGCCACCGCGGCTTGCGCCGGTAGCCCGGCGTCTCGACAATTGAAGCGTCCACCCTTCCGGGAGAGCCGATGGCAAGCCGTCGTTCCTTCGTGGCCACCCTGGCCGGCGCGGCGGGTTTGCTGCCCGCTTTCCGGGAGAGCGCCATGGCGCAGGTACTGCGGGCCGGCGCGGCGGCGGACGGGCGCACGCCGCGGGAGACGGCGCAGGACGAAGCCTACTGGAGCCAGATCGCGCGGGCCTTCGACACCGACCACACCCTGATCAACCTGAACAACGGGGGCGTCTGTCCCACCCCGACCCATGTGCTCGACGCCATGGTGCGCGACCTGCGGTTCAGCAACGAGCTGCCGGTACAGCACATGTGGGCGGTGCTCGAGCCGCGCATCGAGAGCGTCCGGCGCGACCTGGCCCGGGACTTCGGCTGTGATCCGGAGGAGCTGGCGATTACCCGGAACGCGTCCGAGTCGCTCGAAATCATGATCCAGGGGCTGGATCTCAAGCCGGGGGACGAGGTGCTGGTAACCAACCAGAACTACCCCCGGATGCTCACGACCTGGCGGCAGCGGGTCCGGCGCAATGGCCTGGTGCTCAAGGAAATCAGCTTCAAGGTGCCGCCCCCGTCGCAGCAGTACCTGGTGGATCAGTTCCGCGCTGCCATCACGCCGCGAACCCGCGTCATCGAGGTGACCCACATCACCAATCTCACCGGCCAGATTCTGCCGGTACGCGAGATCATCGAGCTGGCGCGGCCCCGGGGGATCGAGGTCCTGGTGGACGGGGCTCACGCGTACGCGCACTTCCCTTTCCAGTGCAGCGACCTGGGCTGCGACTACTACGGCACCAGCCTGCACAAGTGGCTGCTGGCGCCGGTGGGCACCGGATTTCTGTATGTCAGGCGGGAGAAGATCCGCGGGCTCTGGCCGCTGATGGCGGCGCCGGCAGAGATGGACGCCAACATCCGGAAATTCGAAGAGATTGGGACCCACCCGGCGGCCAATCACAACGCGATTTCGGTCGCGCTGGCCTTCCATCGCGCCATCGGCGCCGAGCGCAAGATCGAGCGGCTGCGCTATCTGCGGGACCGCTGGGCCAAACGCCTGCTGCAGGAAAGCGATCGGGTTCGGGTGCTCACCCCGCTCGATTCGCCCCACTCGGGCGCCATCGCGTGCTTCCAGGTAGAGGGCATCGACACCGCCAGGCTGCATTCCTGGCTGTTCGATAAACACCGGATCGTGACGACCCCGATTCTTCATCCGGAATTCCATGGGCTCCGGATCACCCCGAACGTGTATACCACACCGGACCAGATCGACCTGTTTGCGGAAACGGTTCTGGCGGCCGTCAAGAAAGGCATCGTCTAGCGTCGGAAGGGTCGGAAGGGTCGGAAACGTCGGAAGGGCCGAACCGAAATCAAGCAATATCCGACTTTTCCGACCTGTTCCGACCCTTCCGACCAGTTATCGGAGTTTGAATCGCAACCCGCCCGTTTCCGCCCGGTCGAGCTCCTCCAGATTGTCGACGGCAAGCTCCCCCTGCTCGTAGAGATACTCCACGTGGGCCCCGACTTCCTCGATTCCGAGGAGCACGTTCCAGCCCTCGAGCCCGGGATACATCTCGTCGGTCAGCTGGTCGATGGTCAGCGCCCCGCGGCGGTCGAAGTACTGCCGGATCCGTCGCAGCTTGTCCTCGTGGTCGGCCCGGATCTCTTCCACTCGTTCGGCGAGATCGCTGAACGGCTCCTCGTGGCCGCCCAGGCACAGCCGGATGCCCTGGACTCGCCCCACCTTCTCGAGTGACTCGAGGTAGTGCCGGAGCCCGGTGGAGGCGGTGATGCTCTCGGGCGACTGGTGCGGCGTCGTCCGGGGCAACACGTGATCGGCAGTGAGCAGCACATCACCCACGCGGATGCAGACCTGGCCGGGACAGTGCCCCGGCACGTGAATGAACTCCAATCCATCGAGCGGCTTTCGCTCGTCGAGCAGGAAGTCCACCGGGTGGCTCCGCACCATCCGCTTGGTGGAGAGGTAGAGGTCGAGCAGCGAGTCTTCCTTGGCGGGGGAACACCCGGCGCGACGGAGGAACAGCCGGATCCCGTGGGTCGCGACCACCAGGCGCTCCTCGTACGCGGTCAGCACCCAGCGATCGAGCGGGTGAATCCCGACCCGCGCCGTCACCTTGCCGCGGAACTGCACCAGCCCGCCAAAGTGATCGTGGTGGCCGTGGG
>DASTEX010000418.1:0-6713 GCA_035709185.1 Gemmatimonadales bacterium | reverse complement strand
GGAAGGGTCGGAAAAGTCGGAAAGGTCGGAAAGGTCGGAGGTTCTGATGCGGCGTCCGACCATCCGACGCGTCCGACGCTTTCGACCCTTCCGACGTCCCCAGTTTAGTAGGGCCGCTGCTCCGCCCGCTGGAACATGCCGAGTTTGCGGAGCAGGAAGATCAGCAGGACCGCCCCGCCGAACGCAAACGCGAACCGGGCGATGCTACCGGTGGCCTCGAAGCCGAAGAGCCCCGCGATCATGACGCCCAGGAGCGAGCCGACCACGCCCACCAGCACGTTGGCGATCCAGCCCATCTGGGCGTTGGTCTTCATCACGATGCTCGCCAGCCAGCCGACGATGCCACCGATGATCAGAGAAATGATCAGGTTCATACTTGCCTCCTAGCGGAAGACCTTGCCCGCCATCCGGAGGATGTCATCCAGCGGATTGCCGTCACGGTCGAGGTCGAGCATCCCGCTCAGGCCGGGTGATCCGGCCCGGGGCGCGGCCGAGGGAGCCTCTTCCCTGCGGCCGAACAGCTTGCCCAGCAGGTCGGCGGGCCCGCCGGTTCCCGCGGGCGGTGTCACCGGGGAGCCGGCGCGCTGCTTGGCCAGGTACCCCGCCACCGCCATCGCGACGATCGGCAGCATCTTCTTGAGGAGATCGGTGCTGAGACCGGATTTCGGCGCCGCATCCGCGGCCACGGCCCGGCTCACGTCCTTCGATCCGAAGATCTTGCCCAGCACTTCGTTGCCCCGGTTCACGTTGGTGGGCTGGGGCGACAGGACGTCATCCAGCAGCGAGCCGCCACCCAGCCGTCCCAGGAGCGAGCCCAGCCCCTCGAGCCCGCCGGGCTGGGTCTGCGCCTGCTTCTTGAAGCCGCCGAGAACGGCCGGCAAGAGTGCCGCCGCGCCACTGGCGGCCTCGCTCTCGGAAACACCCAGCTCCCGTGCCATGGACTGGAGCCCGCCGGTCTGGGCGAGGATATCGGTGATTTGCATGTGTGTTCCCCTTGTCTGAACCGCGGGGTGTACCGCGCGCAGTGCCCGGTTCCCGGTGCAGTAGAGCAAGGTACCTCTCACGACATGGCGAAATGACCCGTTTCGCCTATAAGAAGTGTTAATTCTCGGTACCATCGAGACGGCCAGCGGAGCCGGGACGGGGAAAGACTGGATGCGGTCGATTCGCTCGATAGCCTCGAGCGCGGCGAGTTCCCTCCCATGTAAGAACGCCAGGCGGATCTCCGCCTGGCGTTCGACTCCGGGGCCGCTGATTCCTAGTTGGCCTTGTCGACCCGGAAATTGACGGTCGCATCAGCCGAGTTGTACACCACCCGGACGGTCCAGGTACCGGGCGTGCCAGCCGTGCTGCTGAAGGTGCCGTTGTCCGCCAGCGACCGGCTGTAGACCTGTACGCCGTTCGCGTCGCGCAGCACCAGGGTCGCCGACCCGCTGGCGATCGAGGCCGACTGATCCACCGTCGCCGTGGTTCCGGTGTTCTCCCAGCTGTACACCTGGGTCCCGGTGAAGTCCTGGATGTCGGTGATCTGGTACTGGAAATTGTCCACGTTGTTGATGATCTCCGGATCGCGACCGGGCGCGACCGGATTATCGCCGCCACAGGCCGCCATCAGGATGCCTGCGGTGGCCAGCCAGCCACGCGCACGGTCCTTCTGGAAAACCTTCACAGATTCCTCCTGTCGGTGAACCATCACCGCCCCTGTTGGCGGCTCAGACTCGGGGGAAGAGCAGGAGTGGTGCCATCGGGTGAACCCGCCCAAGTGCCGCGATCGCAGGGGCTTGACGATTCACGAAGGGGCACGATTGAATTGAGCTGCCACGTCTCGTACCATGGTGCATCGGGTTATGCCAGCGACCCCGGTCTCGTTTGACTATCAGCCGGTCCTGAGGGGCGAGCTGCTTGCATTACGCCCGCTCCGGGCCGACGACTACGAGGCGCTCTACGGGGTCGCGTCTGACCCGCTGATCTGGGAGCAACACCCGGTCCGGAATCGGTATGAACCGGAGACCTTCCGCGATTTTTTCCGGGAGTCGCTGGAATCGGGCGGTGCCCTGGTCGCGATCGACCGCGCGACCGGAGAGATCATCGGTTCTTCCCGCTTCTACCGCCACGACCCGATGCGGAGCGAGGTGGAAATCGGCTGGACCTTTCTGGCCCGTCGCTACTGGGGCGGGCGCTACAACGGCGAGATGAAGCGGCTCATGCTCCAGCACGCCTTTCAGTTCGTCGATCACGTCGTCTTTCTGATCGGCCCGCAGAACTACCGGTCGCAGGCCGCCATCCGGAAGATCGGTGGCGAGTATGTCGGCATGCGGCCCGACGGCCGGGGTGGAGAAAGCTGCGTGTTCCAGATCTCGGCCGACCGGGAGGCCGGTCGCTGATCCTGGCCGGTCGGGAACCGCCGGATCCGGCCCTGCGTTAACCTCCCGGCCTCACGCGGCACCGCCAACGGCCTCGGGTGGGCGCGGATACCGGGAAGGGATCAGCCTCATGACTGCACTCGACCTCATCGGGGGAACCCGGCTGGTTCCCCTGCGTCATATGGTGCCCGTCGGCGGCGCCAGAATCCTCATAAAACTCGAATACGAAAACCCCACCGGCAGCATGAAGGACCGCATGGCGCGGGCGATGGTGGAAGCCGCTGAGCGGGATGGCCGCCTTCAGCCGGGCGGCTCAGTCGTGGAGTACAGCGCAGGCAGCACCGGCGTATCGCTCGCATTCGTGTGCGCCGCCAAGCGCATTCCGCTCCAGATCGTGACTTCCGAAGCCTTCAGCCAGGAAAAGCGCGACCACATGCGGGCGCTGGGAGCCTGCCTGACCCTGGTGCCCAGCGCGACCGGCGGAACCACCAGGGCCCTGACGCTGGAGATGATCGAAACCGCCCGGCGGCTGGCCGCCGCCCCCGGCAGCTACTGGACCGATCAGCTCAACAACCGGGATCAGCTGGCGGGATACGTCCGCATGGCCGATGAGATCCGGGAGCAGGCCGATGGTCCGGTCACCGCTTTCGTGCAGAGCGTGGGGACCGCCGGATCGCTGCGAGGCATCGCGACTCGACTGCGACAGCACGACAGCTCAGTCAAGGCGATCGCGGTCGAGCCGGAAGAGTCGGCCGTCCTCTCGGGCCGGCCCGGCGGATCGCACAAGATCGAAGGCACCGGCGCGGGGTTCGTCGTCCCGCTATGGAGTGAGGGCCTCGCCAGCGAAATCCAGACGGTGTCGAGCGCCGAGGCAATGGCGACCGCGCGCCGGCTCGCGCGGGAGGAAGGCATATTTGCCGGCACGTCGACCGGGGGCAATGTCGCCGTCGCGTTGCGAGTGGCGCAGCGCCTGGGCCCCGGGCAGACCGTGGTGACGATCGCGGTCGATTCCGGGATGAAGTATCTGAGCACCCCGTTATATGCAAGCGGGTAAACGCCGCGGAGAACGAGGCACCTGTACCAGAGCCGGTCTCCCGGCCTGGTACAGGTGCCACCGCAGCAACGGCTGCTCTTACCGCTCGCCGCGTGCTTTCCGCTTCAGATCGGCTCGATGGGCCCGCTCGTAGGTCTGAATGTCCTTGAAGCGACCCTTGGCATCACGGACCGCGTAGAGCTTCTTGCCCGATACGCTGCGATGAGTAGTACGGTGACCCTTGGGCATGTCTGGTCCTCCCAATAATGGGCGGCTGCCTTCAGTCGAGTAGCTCGGCCGGGACCTTGCCGCCGTTTTCGGCCAGCCTGCGCAGAACCTGCTTGTGAAGCCAGAGGTTCATCGTGGCGGTGTCCTGCGGACTGCCGGTGTAGCCCAGCTCCTCGGCCAGTTCCCGGCGCTCGGCCAGGCTGCTCTCCATCCCTACCAGCTTCATCAGGTCCACGATGGAAGTCCGCCAGTTGAGCTTCTGCGGGTTCTTCGCGGCCAGGTCCTCCAGTACCTTCTCGACGTCCACCACGGCGATGGCGGTGGGGGCAGCCGTGGGAGCTACCTTCACTTCGGGCGCGGTTACCGCTTTCTCTCCATGTCCGAAGATCTTGGCCATGAGTTTTGCGAAGATGTTCATTCCATCCCTCCAGTTGAGTCAGGCCAGCGACTGCGTATCAGCCGGGCCGTGTGCATTCTAGGCACGCTGGCCTGAAGGAAGACTGAGGCCGGGATGAAACCCCGGGACTGGTCGCCAGGATCTGAAGTAGCGGAGCGGGCGAGATGAAGTAGCTTGAGCATGGCATGATTCAGCAGTTCAATGTCACCTGAAACCAGATACGAACCGGACGCCAGGAACTCGCATGCCCCCCGAAACCGAATTGTATGACCGGCACTATGGGAGCCTGACCGCGGATCCCCAGGTCGAGGTGCGGCGGCAGACCTGGGGAGAGGACCTGGGTCAGGCCAGCTGGATCACGCTGGCGGAGGCGCGGGAGTTCTTCCGCTCGCTCGACCTCGGAACCAACCGGACGGCGCTGGAAGTCGCCTGCGGCTCGGGCGGCGTCACTTGCCGCATGGCGAGTGAGACCGGTGCCCAGTGCGTCGGGGTGGATATCAACCCGCACGGGGTCGAGGCGGCCAGGGGACGGGCCGAGGCGGAAGGCCTGTCGTCCCGCGTCAGGTTCCACGTGGCCGATGCCGGCGAGCCTCTGCCGTTCTCCGACGCCAAGTTCGACGCGGTCTTCTGCAACGACTCGATCAACCACCTCCCTGGGCGGCTCGGGGTGCTGCGCGACTGGTACCGCCTGCTCCGGCCGGGTGGCCGTCTGCTCTTCACCGATCCCATTGTGGTTACGGGACAGCTGAGCAACGACGAGATCCGGGACCGAAGCGCGATCGGGTACTTCCTCTTTACGCCGGTCGGCGGCAACGAGCGACTGCTGGAGCAGGCCGGTTTCAAGGTGCGGGAGGTGCGCGATCTCACCGATGCGGTCGCGTCCGTCTCCGGCCGGTGGCGTCAGGCCCGGGAAGACCGTCGCGGTGCGCTGATGGAGCTGGAGGGCAGCGAGGCCTTCGAGGGGATGCAGCGGTTCCTGGCGGCGGTTCACCTGCTGGCGAGCGAACGCCGGCTGTCGCGGTGTATGTACCTGGCATCGAAACCCTACTAGTCCCTGGTCACTCCCCTTGACAGGCAAGTCGCGACTTGCCTATACTCGAATGTGCCGGACGTCTTCGAGGCCCTGGCTGCGCCCGCGCGCCGGGCCATTCTCGACGAGCTTCGTGACCGTGACGGCCAGACGCTCTTCGAGCTCTGCGCCCGGCTGACCATGCGGCAGGGACTGGGCCTGACGCGGCAGGCCGTTTCCCAGCACCTCGCGGTGCTGGAGGCGGTCGGGCTGGTTCGGACCCGGCGCGAGGGTCGCTACAAGTTCCACTACCTCGAGGTCTCGCCGTTGAGAACCGCGGTTCAACGGTGGCTCAAATCCAGGTAACCAGTCAGAGGATCTCACCATGCGCATCACCCTCACCAGTGTCCTGGTAGACGATCAGGACAAGGCACTCCGGTTCTACACCGACGTCCTGGGCTTCGCCAAGAAGCACGACGTTCCCATGGGCCCCCATCGCTGGCTCACGGTGGTGGCACCGGACAATCCCGACGGAGTCGAGCTGGTGCTGGAGCCCGACAGTCATCCCGCTGCCGGCCCGTTCAAGCAGGCGCTCGCGAAGGACGGCATACCCTTTACCTCCTTCTCGGTGGATGACGTCCAGGCCGAATACAACCGGCTCAAGTCCGCCGGGGTTCGATTCACTCAGCCGCCGGTGGACATGGGTCCGGTGACGACCGCGGTGCTGGATGACACCTGCGGCAACCTGATTCAGATCGCTGCCAACCGGACGGTCTGACGGCCTGACGGTCTGACGTCCTGACGGTCCGACGGACCGGCGGGCGCAAATTCACCGTCCGCTCGGCTACCGGATTGAAACCTTTCCGGTCTCGTCGGGGTCTAAGTGGAGAACCCTCCACCCTGAAGGTCGGTAGCCCATGCGCCTCCCGCGGTTGGTCCGGCGTTCGTTGCTGCTCCCGCTGGTACTCGTATTTGCCGCCATCTCCGGTGCGGCTCAATCGTCTCCCACGTCGGGAACTCCGAAAGGGCCGGGGACCGTCCTTTCGGCCGAGCAAGCGCTGGAGGACTTCGACCGGCTGCGTGCCGCTTTGGAAGAGGCCCACGGCGGCCTGTACCGGTACGTGTCGCGCGAGGAAACCGCCCGGCGATTCGCCGATTACCGGGGCCGACTGAATCGCGAGATCGGCTGGTCGGACTTTGCCGCCCTGATCGCGGAGATGCTGGCCGGTACCCATGACGGCCATATGCGGCTGGAATACGATTCGGCGACGACCGCGAAACTCGTGACGGCGCGGATGTTCCCTCTTCAAGTGCGGATCGAGGGCACCCGGATTGTGGTTCTCTCCAACGATACGCCGGCCGATACCGTCCTCCGTCCCGGGATGGAGATCCAGAGGATCAATCGCCGTTCGGCGGACGAGCTGCTGGCGTATCTGCTTCCCAGAGTGCCGGGCGATGGCTTCATCGAAACCGGCAAGCGATACCGACTGGGAAGAGAATTTCCCCGCTATTACTGGGTGCTGGTGGAGCAGGCCGACACCTTCGAGGTAACCGCGCGGGACCAGAACGGGCGTTCGGTGACCACCCGGGTAGCGGGTGTTGCCGTCGCGGATCGCCAGAACAATGCCAACCCGGTCAACGCCGGACTCAAAACATTCTTGGCGCGGCTCGATGGACCGCGGG